>JAZKHI010000018.1:0-85901 GCA_040385445.1 Bacteroidota bacterium
TAAAATTTTATTTTTTTTATTTTTTGCAAGTTTTTCTTTTTCTCAAATTAATTTTTCAGAAAAGGAAAAACTTTCTTTTACAATTTCATCTACACATTTAATTGATCCTTGGGATGGTTCTTCTATAAGAATTGGAATAGAAAAGCCATTTGATGATTTGGTTGTTAATTTAGAATTTGGTAAATATATAAATACCATTGAAAATTATAATTTAAAACCCAATGTAAAAGGATTCATTTTTAATCCGATTATTAAAACCAAAGTGAATACTAATAGCAAAGGAGTAATGGAATATGTTGGAATAGATTATTTGTATAAAGATTACAGTTATGATACACATGATAGTTTAAAAATAAATGATGTTACTATTAATAAAGACTACAGAATATCAAGAAAAGTACATGCAGTTTCATTAAAATATTTTCTACGTCAAGATTTTAATAAACATTTGTTTTATGACTTTTATGTAGGATTTGGGATAAGATTTACAAGTTCTCAATCCGATTTATCAGAGGAAGAAAAAAACAATATTTTGAATGATGAATATCATGGTGCTACTCAAATTGAAAATGAAATTAATAGAACAGGGAGTTTTTTCCGGCCTAATATTTATTGTGGTGTTAAATTTGGTTATCGTATATTATAAATGAACTTACTCGAACTCTTCGCACAGCACGACATAACTATTCTAATTACTTTAGCAATTGCTTCACTCTTCGCAGGTTTTATTGATGCCGTTGTTGGAGGTGGTGGATTAATTCAGTTTCCGGCTTTTATGATTTTATTTCCAAATTCAACTATACCAACTGCATTTGGAACAAACAAAATTGCTGGACTTTCAGGAACTTCAATTGCTGCAGTTCAATACGCTAAACGTGTAAAATTCAATTGGAAATTATTAACCATTACTGCTATAAGTTCTTTTGTTTTTTCTTTTATAGGAGCAAAACTTGTCAGTAATATTGATGTTAATATTCTCAAACCATTTATCTTCTTCGTGTTAATCGCCATCGCTATTTATACATTTAAAAAGAAAGATTTCGGTTCCATTCAAACCAAAAAATTAACAGCAAATAAAAAATATATTTTCGGATTACTTTTAGGTGTTATTATTGGCTTTTACGATGGTTTTTTAGGCCCTGGAACTGGTAGTTTTTTAGTTTTAGGATTTGTTGCTCTTTTAGGATTTGAGTTCTTAGAAGCGTCGGCTTATGCTAAAGTAATCAATTGTGTCACAAATGTTTCGGCTTTATATGTGTTTATTTCTCAAGGTGATTATATTTTAGAAATTGCAATTATTATGGCAGTTTCCAATGTAATTGGAAGTATAGTTGGTTCTAGAATGGCCATTTTACGAGGTAATACCTTTATTAGAAAAATTTTCTTGTTTGTAGTGTGTATCATGATTATTCGTTATGGTTATGATGTTTTTTTTAGTTAGATTTGTTTAACTATAAAAGCAATACATCTCTTCATGAAGAAACTAGTTTTATTTTCCAGCATAGCTTTACTTATATCTTGCCAATCAGTCAAGCATTTTAACGAAGGATTATCGCAAGAAGTTCCTGTGAATAAACTTCAAGAAGATGTAGATTATTCATATAAAAAACTGAAGCAACTACATCCAAAATTGTACTGGTATATTTCTAAAGAGAAACTGAATTATAAATTCGATAGCCTAAAAAAATCCATTCAAAAACCAATGACGGGTTTGGCTTTTTATAAAGAGTTGAGTCAAGTTGTTAAAACAGTTGGGCAAGGACATTTAGGAATTGCACCAAGTCTGGAAAAATTATCTAAAAAAGAACAAAAACTACTTAAGAAAAAAGGAAAATTACCATTTGCTCAATTCGATTTTGAATATTTAGAAGATAAATTGTTTATTACAAAAAACCGTTCTAGATTTAATATTAAAGAGATGACAGAAGTAGTTTCTGTTGATAATCAATCGCCAAGTAAATTAATTAATACTTATAAAACTAGAATTTCTTCTGATGGTTATAATACTACTTTTTATAATAGATATATAGGAAAATATTTTGGAGCTTTTTATAGATATGATAAGGGTAAAATTATTGATAACATTCAGTTGCTTCTTAAATTAGACGATAAAGATTCACTATTTGTAGTAAAACAAGATACTTTCGGAACCCATTCAAAAGCAAGTAAAGTCAAATTATCTAAAAAAGAACAAAAAGAAAAAATGAAGTTCAATAGTAAATACGGTTTTGTTAATGAAACAAAAACCTTTACTAGAGAATTAAAATTCATGGAGAATGATAGCGCTACAGCTATAATGACAATCAAAGGGTTTTCTAACGGAAATGCAACTGATTTTTATAAAGAATCTTTCGATAAATTATCGGTAAGTAATGCCAAAAATTTAATCATCGATTTGCGTAATAATCCTGGAGGAAGATTGTATGAAATTGAAGATTTATATAGTTATTTAGTCAGCGAGCCTTTCGTGTTTATTGACGACTATGAAGTGGTTTCACGTACAAGTAAACTGCACCAAGATTATTTTAAAGGTGGCGGACCAGTAGTTAAGTTTTTTAAAATTTTAGGCGCACCATTTTTCTATTCGATCACCTATTTTAAAGTTCGAAAAGAAGGTGATAAATATTTTTATGAAACAAAATCTTCGAAGTTTAAAGATCCTAAACCGAATAATTTTAAAGGGAAAATTTATGTATTAATTAATGGAGGAAGTTTTTCTGCATCAAGTGTTATTTCATCAAACTTAAAATCAACAAAACGTGCTTTTTTTGTAGGTGAAGAAACTGGTGGCGCTTATAACGGAACGGTTGCGGCACAAATGCCAACTGTGCAATTACCAAATAGTAAAGTAAATTTGAAAATTGGTTTAGCCTTAGTAAGTGCTTCAAGCAAAACAACTGAATTTGAAGGAAGAGGAATTTTTCCAGATAAAGAAATCATTCCAACAATAGAAGACCGAAAAAATAATATCGACCCAGAATTAAAATGGGTTTTAGACGATATCAGACGCGAAAAAGAAGTTAATGAACTTTTGAAAAATGGTTTAGATAAAAATGTTGAACAACCGGTTAAAAGTGAATAGTGAAAAGGGATAAAGCAAAAGTTATAAGAGCCAAGTAAAAAGTAAAAAGCATTTCGTTATAAATAAAAATCTGCATAAATCTGTTTAATCAGTTCAATCTGTGTACCCATAAAAATATGAAAACATTAAAAATTTACATCACATTATTCCTTGTCGGATTAGCCATTTCAGCCATTCATCCAAAAGAATATTTCACTTGGTTTTTAGAAGTTTTACCAGCTATTGTTGGACTTTTGATATTGGTATTCACATTAAAAAAATTTCAATTTACCAACTATACTTATTTTTTCATTTTACTACATTGTTTCATTTTGTTTTTGGGCGGACATTACACCTACGCTGAAGTGCCATTATTCGATTGGATAAAAGAAACTTTCGATCAAACCCGAAACAATTATGATAAAGTGGGACATTTTGCTCAAGGTTTCGTGCCAGCAATGATTGTTCGTGAATTGTTCATCAGAAAAAATGTAATCGCTAATAAAGGTTATTTCAATTTTATTATAGTTTCTATTTGTTTGGCAATTAGCGCAGCTTACGAATGGATAGAGTGGTGGGTTTCCATTTGCACAGGTGATGGTGGCGATGCTTTTTTAGGCACGCAAGGCTACGTTTGGGACACACAATCTGATATGCTTTTAGCTACAATTGGCGCCATTTGTATGGTTGTGTTTTTTAGTAAGAGTCAAGACAAAGCGATTGGTTTATTGAAAGAGCCAAGTAAAAAGTGACTTCGAGAGCCTCAGTCACCGGTCATCAGTTGGCTGAGGCTCTCGAAGCTAACAAATAAGAATCAAATCAATAGTTACAACACAGATTTAAGAAATTTCTAAAATTTTAATAATTTTTAAAATCCGTGTTGTCGAGTCAAAAAAAAAACATAAAAAACCTTTGCGAGCATTGCAATAATCTTTGCGAACTTAGCGGTTAAAAAAAAACTGAATATCTATCAAAAACAAACAAACATCATGCTTCAACTAAATTTTCATCCATTTCCAGTTTTAAAATCAGAACGATTAGTTTTTAGAAGACTGAAAGATTCTGATGCTCCTGAAGTTTTTAAATTAAGAAGCAATCCAGACAACATGAAATACATTCCTCGTCCGTTATTACAAAATGAAGGCGAAGCTTTAGCTATGATTCACATGATGAATGCCAAAATAGATGATAATACTGATATTAATTGGGGAGTTTGTATAAAAGGAACGGATACAATTATTGGTTTTATGGGCTATTACAGAACCCAACCAGAAAATTATCGTACCGAAATTGGTTATATGATTTTACCAGAATATGAAGGTAAAGGTTATGTAACCGAAGCAGTGAAAACCATGTTAGATTTCGCCTTTAATAAAGCAGGATTTCATTCGGTTGATGCCGTAATTGATCCAGATAATATTGGTTCAGAAAAGGTTTTAATTAAAAACGGATTTAGAAAAGAAGCACATTTTATAGAAGACGAATATTTCGAAGGAAAATTTTGGGATTCAGTCCATTATGGAATGTTAAAAAGAGAATTTACATTATAGTATATGACCATATTTGAAAAGCAATTTGCCGAAGTAAAAGAATTACTTCAGTTTGAAAATTATCCACAAGTAATAAAACGTATCATCGATTTTACGTTAGATACAGAAGATATTCAACATTACAAAAAAACAAACGATTTTTTAAATTGGTACGATTCCAATGAAGCTTCAACTGAAGTGAAAGAAAAATTGAATAATTTGTTAACCGATTTGCAGCTAACATTAGCTTCCAAGGCAATTAAACCGCACGATACTATTATTTCAATTGACAATCTTAAAAAAGTTTACAATTCTAATTTTGCTTTAGGTCCAATTAATTTAGAAATTAAATCCGGAGAAATTATTGGTTTAGTTGGAGAAAATGGAAACGGAAAAACTACTTTATTGCGTAGCATTTGTGGTGAATTACATCCTACTTCTGGAAGTATAAATTATAAATTTGACTATTCCGATTTATACGATTTAAGAACGAAACTAGTTTACATTCCACAACGTACAGATACTTGGCGTGGTAGTATGTACCAAAATTTAGAGTTTACAGCAAGTTGTTACGGTTACAAACCTGAAGAAAATAATTTAGTTGTCGATTTAGTAATTACGCGATTGGGCTTACGAAAATTCAGAAGTTACAATTGGAACGGCCTATCTTCAGGATATAAAATGCGTTTTGAATTAGCCAGAATGTTACTTCGCAAACCAAAAATATTATTAATCGATGAGCCTTTGGCTAATTTAGATATTTTGGCACAACAAACTGTTTTAGATGATTTCAGAAACATTGCCAATTCGCCATTCAGACCAATTGCCATTGTATTGAGTTCACAACAGTTATACGAAGTGGAAAAAACATCTAATCAAGTGGTGTTTTTAAAACAAGGTGTACAGCGTAATTTAAAAGAAGATAAAACCGAAGAAAAACATTTTATTGTTGAGTTTGAAACTGCCGAAACAATTAGCGTTTTAAATGAAAAATTAGGTAAAATTAATTTAATTTCTTTAGAGCAAAACGGCGGAACGTTAATTGGAACTTTCCCAATTGATGTTACTATTTCTACGTTTATGAAAACACTTATAAACGAGCAAATAGAAGTAAATTACTTAAGAAATATTACTAACTCAACCCGAAGATTTTTCGTAAAATAATATAACATGTTTGCAACCATTCAAAAGCAATTATTGCTAAAATATCCATTATTATGGAACACCAAATTCATCCCAATGGTAATTATTGGATTGGCTATGAATTTAATTTACTTTTTCATTGGTTATGCCGATGGAACTTTAGATTTTACTAAATATCATGATTCAGATTTAGATTTTACATTTTTTAGTTTTTCGGTATTAATTTCTTTAATCATACTTATTCTTTGGTTAGTTAGTTATTTTAAGAACAATTCCTTTAAAAGATTTTATACCAAAAGTAATAGTGCTCTATTTTTCGAGTGGATTCAAATTGTGATTATTGTACTATTATTAAGTATGTTTTACTTTCCATTTGAATACGGAAAACAATTACATAAAAGAAACTATTTTAGTGAAGAAGTAGCCAAAAAAAGATGTGAAACAATATCTAGTGCCGATTTTTTTATTGACGGAAGTTTTGAAGAAGCTGAAATTGATTCGGTTCGTTCTGTGTTAAATGATACAACTATCAATGGAGAATATAAAGGAGTTGAAAGAGTGTATCTAGATTATGTAACCATTTATGGTAAAAGATATTCTCCATCTGCTTTAATCAACAGAAATGTTGCAGAATTTAGTTTGTCTACTCGTGAACAAGATTCGGTAAGAGAACTAAAAATCAGAAAGTTTTTAGCGACAAATAACACTTTTGAAGTGAAAAAATTAATGAGAAATTATTTTACCATTTTAAGAGAGCATAAACTTCTAACCAATTTAACAGAAGATAAATGGTTTGAAGCAACGTACAATTATCCTGAATTTAAAAAGTACGAATTAATAAATCCGAAATCACCTTTAAATAAAAGTGATGCTTATGCTTATGCAGAATCTTATTCTGAATATGGTTATGCAGATCCAAATAAAACCTATTCCGGAAATTATATAGAACACAATGTTCTTAAAGATAATTATCGCGAAATTTCAGGAGCTTATACTTCTTCAGTTTTTGAAATTGAACCAATTTTAGTCTTGTTTTATTGTGTTTTTGGATTTTCGATGTTAATTTTTTCATTCCGAATTACATCTGGTAAAAGTTGGCTAATTGCTTTAGTTTCGTATGGAATTTTTAATATAATAGTTGGTATTTTTGCTGGTTTATCAGGAGATTTTATAACCTATCCAATAATTTTGTTGTTGAGTTTTCTAGTTGTTGTGGGTTATTTTTTAAGTATCGTTATCGCTAAAAAAACGAAGAGTAAAACAATGGTTTTTTTAAATTTGATTATTTGGTTGTTTGGAGGTTTAATTCCTACAATATATATGACTTATATGGAATGTTATCGTAAAAATGTGGATTATAATTATGACGATCCGCATTATAATTTCCTTAAAGATAATGTGACTACAATGCTGGCTTTAAATGTTCTTTTTGTAATTGTTGTGATGTTTTTCATGTCGAGAACAATAAGAACCTGGAAAGGAATTTCAGAAGAATAATTATGATAGTTACCATTTCAAACAAACAACTTTCGGCAACTATAAATACTTTAGGTGCCGAATTAATTTCATTAGTTAAAAACAACAAAAACTACATTTGGCAAGTAGATGAAACCTATTGGAATAAGACTTCGCCAGTGTTGTTTCCAATTGTTGGTCGCTTAAAAAATGATACCTATATATATAAAGGTGAAAATTATAATTTACCTCGACACGGATTTGCGCGTGAAATGGAATTCACTTTTGAACAAAGAAGTGAGTCTCAAGTTGTTTTCGAATTAAACGAAACGGAAGAAACTAAAGCAATTTATCCTTTTGATTTCAAGTTGTTTTTGGCTTATACTTTAATGAATAACGAATTGGTAATTGAATATTTTGTTCGAAATCAATCTGATGAAGTGTTGCCGTTTTCGATAGGAGCACATCCAGCATTTGCGATTACAAAAGAATTTAATAGTTATTCGTTGAAATTCAACAAAGAAGAAGTATTTGAAACAAATCATTTAGAAAATGAAAGTTTCAATGGGAAAACAACATTAGTTGAAATGGATAACTCTGAGTTAAAATTAAACTACGCTTTATTTGAAAAAGACGCTTTGGTCTTTAAGCACTTAAAATCGAATGAAGTCATTTTGAAACAAGATAACAAGAGTGTTCTGAAAGTTAATTATGATAATTTTCCTTATTTAGGAATTTGGACGAAACCTAACGCGCCTTTTTTATGTATTGAGCCTTGGTGTGGTTTGGCGGATTCTATCAATCACAATGGGGATTTAGAAGATAAAGAAGGTGTTAATACTATTCAGCCTCAAGAAGATTTCTTAAGAGCAATCCGAATTGAAATTTTAGAATAAAAAAAAAAGAGCAATATTTTGTATTGCTCTTTTTAAAATAGAATTTGGGGCAAAAATTATACTAATGATAGTATTCCTGTTACTTTCCACAACTCATCAATGTCTTTTATTGATATTGAAGTGTTTTTATTAAATGGCGAATCGTCTTCAACTGTAATTACTGATTTATCAGAATCAGATGAAGTTCGTTTGATTTTTGTGACAAAAAAACCAAGATTGTTACTTATGATAATTACAATATCATCCTCGCTTACATCAAGTAATGCTGTTTTTTCGCAAATTGCGAAGCAGTCTTTGCTTGAATTAGAATCTATTATTGATTTATCAATTTGAAATGCCACTGATTCTTTATTTTTAAGACTAGGAATCTTCATTGTAGGTAAAATATCTAAAGAATCTTTTAGCTTACCGCTTGTGTATTGGTAAATCAAATCCTTAGAAACGATAGGGGTATAGGTGTCAAACAAATGATTGGTTGGACTTTCGTTGAAAATTAAATTTAAATTAATATTTAACTCAATACATTTGTCAATTATTTTTGAATAATCAAGTGTATTTCGTTTTTTCCAACTAGAAATTGTATTTGGTTTTATATTTAAAATCTCTGAAAGTCTCGTGTCTGTATCAACTTTCAAAGCTTTTTTTAATCTATTTAAAATATTTTTCGCAATTTGCGTATTATTTTCTTGCATAATTTAAAAATGTGTACTATATTTACGACAAATTAAGAATAATAGGGTAAATATGTGTTAATCTGAGAACATGCTCTATTTTCTTTTACTTATTCCCCAAATAAGTCAAATTAGTTTTTTTAAATAAATTTATTAGTACTTTTTTAATAATTAATTTATTACTAGACATTTATAAAACTAAAAAGTCCAGCCTGCTAATATACAATATTTTTTAGTAAATGGTTTTTTAGTATTTAGATAGATATTTTAAATACAAGCTTATTCCTTAAACAATTTAAATAAATCATTTTTAGACCATTTTTTTCACCCTAATTTAAAATAGAAATATTTGATTATCAATATTATTGCAATCTAAAGATTTCAATTTATTGTAGACGTTTAACAAATGTTAAATTTAAAATAACTCTATAATATATAACCGTTTACATTTCATTCAAGCCTTTCAGAATTCGGTAAATTCAAAAGATAATAGTTTTTTACACTTATAATTTAATTTTAGTTTTGATATAAATTAGTAAAGCCACACGTTGACTTTATTTTTTAACACAAAGTTAACAATTGTTTTTCATACGAAAAATCTCTCTAATTAATTGATTTATTAGACCTACTCTACGAAGCATTCTTTAATTTCCCCAAAGTTATAGTTTGTTGCATCAAAAATTAGTTTTAAACTCATTGAGGTTTTCAATGCCGTTTTATAGTATTTAAATAAAATAAAGATTCAACATTTAAATTATTGCTTATGAAAAGTATCATTACTTTTATGGAGAGTATTCCCCGTTTTTTCTGTATCCCAATTTTATTAGTGTTTTTTACACAAACAGAAATGAATGCTCAAGTTAGTTTTGTTAACGCAAATATTTTAGTTTCCTCAGATAACGCCACAAATCCCGGCAATGCAGCCGTTTTTGATAATACTTTTGCTACTCTAAATTCTTATGGCGGAATTGCAGTTGGTATTGGTGCTTACGATGGAAAAGTAGAGCTTGAATTCCCTACAACACTTCCAGCTGGAAAAACTTCTTACGTTAAAATTGATTTTGATCAAGATGTTTTAAATGCTTTAGTTGGTGGTGGTTTAGGCGGTGAATTGGCAGATTTATTAGGAACTGTTATTCTCGGAAATCACTATTTTACCATTGCTGCAAAAAATAATGGAACAACTGTTACTACTTTCTCAAGTCAGAATAATTTTTCAACCGATGCAGGTAAACTAATTAGAGATGTTGCAGGTAATTTCTACTTTGCAATTACACCCAATCAAGCTTACAATAGAATAGAAATTGTTGACCACACCGATGCATTATTAGTAGGTACTTTTAATAGTATGAGAGTGTATAACGCTTTTTATACGGAAGGTACAAACAGCTGTGATTTGGCTTTCGCTACTGCATTTGATGGTTCTGGTGGTACGCTTGATTTAATTGGTTTAGGTGCTGCAGGTGTAATTAATTCACATTATGCAATTGATTCTGATGTTAATAGTTATTCTCACATAAGTTTAGGATTGCTTTCTGTAGCAGGAACTATAAGTCAAACCGTTTATTTTAATTCTGCTTCCAATCCTACCGATCAATTTCATGTTACAATAGAATTAGATGATCCATCCATCTTAAATTTAGGTTTAGCTGATGGTCTTAAAATAGAAGCATTAAACGGAACAAATGTTGTTTATACTTATGATATTGGAACGTTATTGGATTTAGATTTGTTAGGTCTTTTAAGCGCAGGCGATAAAGCGACTATTCCAATTTCTCCAGGACAATCTTTTGATAGAGTTCGACTTACCTTATCTTCTTTAGTTCAACTAAATTTAACCAAAGGATTACGTTTTTACGATATTTATAGAAGTCCGGCAGCTCCAACTATCCCTTTAGTTTCCCAAAATATTACATTATGTGGAAGTCAAGCAGTTACTTTATTTGCTGATACGGCTGTAGAAAACGAATTAGTTTGGTTCGATTCTGAAGATGGAGTAACACCTTTAGCAGTGACTGCTTATAACGTTGGATATCCAACACCAGTTTTAAATACTACAACTACATATTATGTTGCCGCAAGAAAAATTGGTTGTTCAGCCTTATCATCAAGAACGCCAATTGTAGTAACTGTTACTTCAGTTCCAGTTGCGTCTGATATTTCAATTAGTAATGCAACCATAACAGCTTCTTGTTTAGGAAATGCTGTTATCGAACCCTCTACAAGTGTAGCAAATACTACTTTCCATTATTATACTGATCAAACAAAAACACAAGAAATTGCAACTGGTTTCTCTGGTCATCCTGGAATAACTTATTTAAAAGATATTGTTACTGGCGAATTAACCATAACAGGTTTAAACGTAAGTAATACACCAAAAACATATTATATTTCAATTAAAGTAGGTGCAACTTGTGAAAATGCAGTAGGTGATTTATTACCCGTTACTGTTGTTTTTCCAACTTCAACTCCTTTATCTGTAAACACCACTTTAACAGGTTGTGATAGTGTGAATTTAGCCGATGCTATTGTTGGTTTTGATTTAACTGGAAATACTACTTATACTTTTTATGATGGTAGTATGACACTTCTTTCTTCTGCTAATGCGGCAAATATTTCAACGAGTGGAACTTATTATATTCAAGCACAAAATACAATTAATTGCCTTTCTGTTATAACTGCTGTTGCTGTTACTGTAACGCCTTCTCCTTTATTAGATGTAGATCCAAGTAGCTATTCAATTAATGTAGGAGCAAGTGTTACTTTATTGGCTACTGCAACTGCGCCAATTGTTTGGTACGATTCTAATGGTAATGTGTTAGCTTCTACAACCGTTGGGCCATTTATGACTGCTGGAGTTTTTACTTATACTGCTGTTGCAACTAATGGACCATGTAGTGTTAGTGAAATTGCTACAGTTATTGTTAGTGATCCAACAGTATGTTTTGAAAACACAACACGTATTTATGCTGAAACTCAATCTTGGGATTCAATTGTTACTGGAGGCGTTTTTAATGCTACTGCAGCTATAGACGAAAATCCGCAAACACACTCAACTATCACTAGTGGTTTAGGATTACTAGGTATTGGAACAACATGGCAAACTTTAGAATGGAATAACCCAATTCCTGCTGGAACTCCAGTAACAGTAAAATTAGGTACGGAATACAGCGGATTAACTTTAATTGGTGCGATTTCAGTAATTGGAACGAAGAGAAATGGTTTAGGAGTTCCAGTTGATATAGGAATAATTCAACCGCTTTCAGGAACTTTAGTTGATTTATTACCTGGAGATAATTCTTTCGAATACACGTTTGTACCCAGTAATACTTTTGGACCTCAAATTTATGATGGTGTAAGAGTTATTGTAGGTTCAGTTGTTAGTATCGCGCAAAACGCAAAAGTTTATGAAGCGTATTATAACCAACTTGTTACTCCATTTGTTTGTCAGACTGGAGACGTTGAAGATGTTTTTCATGGTGTGTACGATTTAGGAATTGGAGCACTTACTACCACAACAAATGTTCTTAATCCTTGGAACGCTGTTGATGCTAGTGATGCGAGTTTCGCAACTATGTACAATGGAGTAGGAGCTTTATCTGCAACAGAATTAACAGTGAAGTTTAGAACAGTTTCTCAACCAACTGATGTTTTAAAAATCTTAATTCAAAAACCGGGTACAACTTTAGGAGTTAGTGCTTTAACCGGATTTACAGTGCAACGATTTATGGGTAATATTCCTATAGGAGGTTTACTTGTAGGCGATGGTTCAACAGCGTCTTTAGAATTACTTAATGGAGGAAATGATGGAGTTATCTTCACTTCTAATACTACATCTCCAGCATTTGATAGAGTAAGAATTAGATTTGGCGGTGCATTAAATGTTTTAGATCATATCCAAGTTCATTATGTGAAACGTGAAGCAGCAATTGATATTGTTGGTGGTATTGATGATACAATTGAAGTATGTCAAGAAGCAACAGTAACACTTACTGCAGATATTTGTACAACATACAATTGGTATGATGCAGTAGTTGGAGGAAATCTTGTGAATACAGGTGTGAGTTATACTTTACCTGCATCATTAGCTCCTGGAACTTACATTTACTACATTCAACCAGTAAGAAGTGGTTGTGAAGTATTATCAAGAACACCAATTACAATAATTGTAACTCCAGCTTCTCCATTAGGTTCTATTACGGATATAGTGGTGAACCTAGATGATGATACTACTTTTTGTAGAGTAACGGGTGATGTGACTTTAACCGCTCAATTAAATACGATTCCAGCCATGACAAATCCAATATTTTATTGGTACAGTTTTAATGGAACCAACCAAGTTTTAATTTCAGGTCAAAATACAAACGTATTACAATTGACTGGTTTATTACCTGGAACTTATACGTATTATGTGGGTGTAAGTTCAGATGAATTTTGTCAGACATTATTGCCAAACAGAACGTCAATAACATTTACCATATTACCTTTTTCAATAGCGAATGATATTACTGCAGCTGATGATCAAATATGTCTTGGAAGTGTAGCAACATTAACACCTTCAAGTATCTTAGCCAACCCACAATTTAATTGGTACTTTACAAATGATTTAACACAACCAATTTCAAATGGAACTTTTGCAGGAATTACTTATACAATTGCTCCAAACGGGGAATTAACAATTGCTGGTTTAACAACTTTAAATAGTCCATACACGTATTATGTTTCTATGAGTAGTGACACAACTTGTCAGAACTTACCAGGAACTTTAAAAAGTGTAGCTGTACAAGTTATTGAAGTTTTACCACCAACAACAAATGATGCAACTCAAGATTTTTGTGCCGCAACTAATCCAACAATCGCATCCTTACAATTGAATCAAATAGTTGGAGTTATTTGGTACGATGCGGCAGTAAATGGAAACGTTTTACCATCAACTACACCTTTAGTGAATGGAGTAACTTATTTTGCTGGAATTACAGATGCAACATCAGGTTGTTCAAGTGCAACAAGAACTGCAGTTGCAGTAATAATCATTACAATTCCAACACCTACAACGACTGATGTCACACCAGATTTTTGTGCAACTGCCAATCCAACAATAGCTTCCTTACAAGTGAATGAATCTGGAGTTATTTGGTACGATGCAGCCGTAAACGGAAACGTATTGCCTTCAACAACACCTTTAGTGAGTGGCGTATCTTATTTCGCAAGTATTACTGATATTGCTTCAGGTTGTTCAAGTTCAACAAGATTAATTGTAACTCCAACAATAATTACTGTGCCAGTGCCAACAACAGTCGATGCCACACCAGATTTTTGTTCTACAGCTAATCCAACAATTGCATCATTAGTAGTTAGTCCAGCTGGAGTAATTTGGTATGATGCTGCCGTAAACGGAAACATTTTACCTTCAACAACTTCTTTAGTGAGTGGTGTGTCTTACTTTGCAGGAATTACGGATGTAGCTTCTGGTTGTTCAAGTGCAACAAGATTGGAAGTAATTCCAACAATTATCACTGTTCCATTAGTAACAACTACTGATGTTACTCCAGATTTTTGTGCTTCAAGTAACCCAACCATTGCATCCTTACAAGTAAATGAAACGGGAGTAATTTGGTATGATGCAGCCGTAAACGGAAACGTTTTACCATCAACAACCCCTTTAGTGAGTGGTGTAACTTATTTCGCAGGAATAACAGATGTAGCTTCAGGATGTTCAAGTGCAACAAGAACTGGAATTACACCAACAATAATTACCATTCCAAACGCAACAACTAACGATGCCACACAAGATTTCTGTGCCACAACAAATCCAACTATCGCTTCCTTACAAGTTAATGAATCAAATATTGTTTGGTACGATGCTGCAACAAACGGAAACATTTTACCTTCAACAACACCTTTAGTGGATGGTGGAATTTACTATGCTATCATTACAGATCCAGTTTCAGGATGTTCAAGTGCAACAAGATTAGCTATTACAGTTAATTTCTTAGAAAATCTTCCAGCATCACTTACAGAAAGTGCGGCAAATACTTGTATTCTTACTAATGTAACTTATACTACAGAAGCTAACATGACCAATTACAACTGGACATTAAGTGCAGGTGGTCAAATTATAAGTGGAGGTGGAAATACCAATAATTTTATTACGGTTCAATGGTCGCAATCTGGAACAAATACTGTAAGTGTTTCTTATGACAATGCAAGTGCTTGTAATACGACTAGTTCTGCTGTTTTAAATGTTGTCATTGGTATGTGTTCCAACCTTTGGATAACTAAAACTGTAGATAATCCAACTCCTTTTGTAGATGATAATGTTGTTTTCACAATAACGATTACAAATTCTGGTTTAGGTGGGTTTAATAATATTGTGGTGAGTGAACCACTTCAAAGTGGATATGCATTTGTGAGTGCTAATGCTTCAGTTGGAACTTATAATCCTTTATCAGGAATTTGGAACATTCCTACTCTTGGAGCTAATCAAAGTGCTACTTTAGTAATTATCGCTACAGTACTTATAGAAGGTGATTATGAAAATATCGTAGAAATTATTGGTTCTGATGAAGATGATCCAGATGATGGCGATGTTGCAGGTGTTACAACCGAACCTTTATGTTTAGTTGTTTTTAATGAATTTACCCCTAATGAAGATGGTTCAAATGATTTCTTCAATATTAAATGTGCCGAACATTATCCTAACAATAAATTAGAAATTTATAATAGATATGGAAATCTAGTTTATGAAACCAAAAAATATACTAATACTTGGAAAGGAGTTTCAAATGTAAACGGAACATTTAATGGAAATGTATTGCCAACCGGAACCTATTATTATGTTTTTGAAACTGGTGAAACTAACAACAGAGTAAAAACAGGATGGTTATTTATTATGCGATAAATTATATTATCAACAATTTTCCACTACTAAATTTTTAAGAATATGAGAAAGAGTATAAAAAATATAAAGGGATTTTTATGGCTGTTATTTACCTTATCAGGACTAAATGTAATGGCACAACAAAATCCAGAATATACACAGTATATGTATAATACAATAACTGTAAATCCTGGATATACAGGTTCGGTAGGATCTCTTGAAGCGAATTTATTGCTAAGAAAACAATGGGTTGGTATTGACGGAGCTCCGCAAACGGGAACTTTCGGAATTCATTCACCAGTTGGAAATAAAAAAGTGGGCTTAGGTTTAAATATTATAAGCGACGATTTAGGTCCATCAACAGAACAAACGGTTACTGGAAATGTGTCTTATGCTATTGACTTAGGTGTAAATACTAAACTAGCTTTTGGTGTCAAAGCCGGAGCAAGATTGTTAAATATCGATTGGTCTAAAGGCCGTTTTTTCGATGGAAATGACGCTTTATTAAATCAAAATATTGACAATAAATTTATGCCAACTATTGGTTCTGGAGCTTATATGTATTCTAATAAATGGTATTTAGGATTGTCGGTGCCGAGTTTCTTACGATATGATTTTTATGATGATGTTCAAGAATCTGTAGTGTCGGATAAATTACACTACTACTTTATTGGAGGTTATGTTTTCGACTTATCTGAAGCCGTTAAATTTAAACCATCTGTTTTGGTTAAAGCAGTAGAAGGTGCGCCATGGGCAACAGATTTTTCAGCCAATTTCTTATTACAAGAAAAACTGACTTTAGGAGCTTCATACAGAATGGATGATTCGGTTAGTGCGTTAGTTGGACTTCAGTTTGCCAAAGATTTCTTCATAGGATATTCTTTTGATTACACGGTAACAGACTTAAATAAATATAACGACGGAACGCACGAAGTAATTCTTCGTTATCAAATGCCTCAAAAATCAACAACAATTAAATCTCCACGATTCTTTTAATACTAATGCATATGAGAAAATTATTTACTTTAGGGTTGTTTGTATTTGCTAGTATCGCATTCGGACAACTAAAACTAAAAGCGGCTGATAAAATGTTTAAAAGCATGTCCTACGTGGAAGCAGCTAAATTGTATGAAGAGTATTTGGAAAAAAATGATGCACCTTCAACAGAAACAATTACTAATATCGCCGATACGTATTATTATACAAATGATATGCGTAAGGCTTTACCATGGTATCAGAAATTGTATGAGATTCAAGGTCAAAACCTATCAGATTTATACATGCTTCGCTATACGCAAGCTTTAAGAGGTGTTAGAGATTATGATAAAGCTAATGCTTTGACAAAAGAATACTTAAAAAAGAAAGCAGTTAATGGACAGGTAAAGGAATTTACAAACAATCAATTGCTTTTGGATAGTTTGGCTAAAAAACCATCATTATATGAAATTAGAAACTTAGAAGTAAATACGCCTAATTCCGATTTCGGGACGGCTTATTACGGTAACAAAATGATTTATTCTTCAAGTTTTGATGATGGTGCGACCAAATTATATTCGTATAATCAACAGCCTTTTCTATCCATGTTAGTAGTTGAGGTAAATCTTTCTAATGGTTCATTATTCAATCAAAAGCCATTTTTAGAGGAAGTTAATTCTAATTATCATGATGCGACGATTACTTTCTCATCAGATTTAAAAACCTTCTATTATACCACAAACACATTAAAGAAAAATAAGCTTAAAAATGATGCGGCAGGAATGAATAATTTCCAAATCATTAAAGCTTGGCTAGAGGGTGATAAAGTGACTAAAACGGAAAAGTTATTTTTTAATAGTTTAGATTATAGTGTGGGTCATCCAGCATTGAGTGCAGATGGAAAATGGTTGTTTTTTGTATCAGATATGCCAGGTGGATTAGGAGAAACCGATATTTATGTATGTGAAGTTTTTGAAGATGGGAAATTAAATTCACCGAAAAACTTAGGTCCAAAAATCAATTCAGTAGGAAGAGAAATGTTTCCCTTTTATAATAATGGAGTGCTTTATTTTTCTTCAGAAGGACATTATGGTTTTGGTGGTTTAGATGTTTTTGAAGCTAAATTTGATGGTAAAGATTTTTCTTATCCAAAGAATTTAGGAGAACCAATCAATAGTAATAAAGATGATTTCTCTTATATTATTGATAACGATTTGAAAACAGGATATTTCTCTTCTAACCGCGATATGGGTAAAGGTGACGATGATATTTATTATTTCACTAAGAAAATCCAACCTTGTAATCAAATTGTTCAAGGAACGGTTAGAAATTCTAAAACACAAGTTAACATTGAAGACGCAACTATTAAAGTGTATGACGGATTTGGTGATTTAGTAAATGAATATACAACAAATACAGAAGGAAAATTTGAGTTTGAATTGCCTTGTAATGGAACTTATAAAGTGGAGGCTTCAAAACCAAATCATACTTCAGAGAAAAAGGAAATTGCTACGCTTGATAAAAATGGCGACATCATTAATTTAGATTTCAAATTAACAAGTTTAGACGACTTAGTTGTGAAAGATAAAATAACAGGTAATGAAAAAGTAGATATCAATCCGATTTTCTTTAACTATGATAAGTGGGATATTACGCCACAAGCTGCTGCTGAATTAGATAAAGTAGTTTTTGTAATGAATAATTTTCCTAATGTTAAAATCAGAATTGAATCTCATACCGATTCAAGAGGAAAAGATTTGTACAACTTGAAATTATCAGACAGAAGAGCGAAATCGACACAAGAATATATTCTTTCAAAAGGAATTGCTTCTGAACGTATTGAAAGTGCTGTAGGTTTTGGTGAAACTCGATTGACAAACAAATGTAGTAATGGTGTGAAATGTACCGAAGACCAACATTTCGCTAACAGAAGATCAGATTTTATTATTGTGACAAAATAAAAATTTAGGACTAGAATGCTAAACCCTGTGGAATTATATTTTGCAGGGTTTTTGTTTTTATTTGCCACGAAGACACAAAGGCGCGAAGTCACCAAGTTTGAAAAGATTAAAAGGATTTTGTTTTGCGTTTAGTTTCACCCTGAGCTTGTCGCAATCTTGTCATCCTGTAAGGATCTCACACAAAGTTTTGCACGCAGATTGAAAGGATTAAAAGGATTTTGTTTTGCGTTTAGTTTCACCCTGAGCTTGTCGCAATCTTGTCATCCTGTAAGGATCTCACACAAAGTTTTGCATGCAGATTGAAAAAATTAAAAGGATTTTTTTACACAAAGTTTGTTATCCTGAACTTATTTCAGGATCTCACACAAACTACTTCCTCAATCTTGTCATCCTGTATTGTGTTCAATTGGTACGCAGATTTAACGGATTTCTTATTGATTGTTTTGCGGTGAGGGATTGTCACGGATTATAAATCCTCACTATCAGTTCGTAAATCCCAAATCGTAAATCATAAATATCAAAACAAACTTCCTTGCACTTCTTTAGGTAGTCCTTTAAAATCAAACTCATCAATCACTCGGAATTGTTTGAGTTCCATATCCAACATTCGTAATACAATTCCATTACATAAAAAGGATTCTTCAATAGAAGTAAATAATTGCGAAGCTTTAACGAGGTTTTCAGGAGATAATTTTCTAGCAATCGAAATATGTGGCACATCACTATGATGTTCTGTTTTGACGAGTAAAGCATTATGAAATGATTTCATAATCGGTTGCAAAGCCTTTTTCGAATCCGAATCAGGAGCAATAAAAAACGCACCATTAGGGAAAGTTCCAAAACCATTTAGTTGAACGGGAACAGGTGTAATCGTATCGCAAATTCTAACCAATTGTTTTTTCACGCGTTCTAAATCGCGTTCGTCTGCTTCAAACTCACAAATGGTAATATGTGCAACTGAGTTCTTGCTATTAAACCAACCCACTTCAGTAGCTAATTGTTCTTTCATGCTCTTGATTTTAGTAATCAGTTCAGGACTTGGATGTATGGCGATGGAGTAGCGGGTAAGCATGATAGTTTGGTTTATTGCAAAGATAGTAATTCTGTATGGGTACACAGATTTGGCAGATTGTTTTTTTTATTTGGATTGCGGTGAGGGATTTCACGCAGATTGAAAAGATTAAAAGGATTTTTACCCGTAAAGTTTGTCATCCTGAAAGGATCTCACGCAAATCATTTCCGCAATCTTGTCAATGTATCTCATTCAATCTTTTGACTCCGTTTCCGTGGTTGGACTATCCTCAACAATTTCTATTATCTTTTTGGCTAAATACCCACTATATATTCTTCCTTTCGTTAGCCAAGAAACACCAAAAGCAAGTAATGCAATTGTTTCAAAGATAAAGATAGGGTAGATGTTATCTAACCAAGGGTATTTTCCTCTTAAATACATTCTATAAGTAAATATGATAAAAACGCAGACAAGCATAATAAGTCCGCAATATTTGTATAAATTATGTGAGGGTTTTGTGCCGAATTCGGAGACTTTTTTGGTACGTCTGAAATTAAAAATAGAAATGAACGCTAAGGTTACAAAAAATAGTCCTGCAAAAATAAAATGTATATTTCCAGTGTTGTTGCTACTAATAAAAGTTCGTAAATTATCTGGAATACAATGCGGTGAGGTTGTTGGAAAAATGACAATTCCTATGGCAAAGAAAGCCGCTAAATTACTCATGGCTCTATCTGATAATCCGAATTCCTTTTTTCGTAGGGGATGGCCTTTGTAGCAAAATAAAAATAGGGAAAGAGCAAATAAGGAACTCGTGAAAATATCACCAACTGAACTATAATAGTAATGACTAATAGAAGCTTTTAATGGACTTTCATAAGGATGCACTTGATAACATTCATTTGTTTTTACAAACCAGGTGTTATTTAAAATGTTTGATTTTTTTACAGCATAATCGCCAATGACTAAGGCAAATGGGAGTAAAATACCAATCCAACCCACTGCTTTTCGCATCGTATGGTACGATATCACAAGATTTGCTTTTCGCATGATGTTTGGTATTTAGGTTATCTATCAAATTTACGATTTTTTAATCAGAAAATAAAGAACATTTTAACCCTCTTAGGGTTCAAAACCCTAAGAGGGTTAAAAATGAAAACAGGTAAAAATACCTACAAAAATAATCAGGTAGTTTTGCGGTTAAATATGCGTTTTTAATGTCTTAATTTTGAAATGTTATTTAATATTGACTTATATTGAGGAAAGAGACTAATAATACATTGGCTTCGAGAGCCTCAGCCAACAATAAACAATAACCCCAACAATTAATTAACAACTTAAAAAAAAGAAATCGCTCCACTTGGGGCGATTTTCGTTTAAATAACCCTCGAAGGGTTTTGAACCCTGCGGGGTTGGTTGTATAATTAAAAAAAAACCGCTCCAATTGGAGCGATTTTCATTTACATTAACTTGTAGGTAATGTGTTTTTATGAGTTGTGATAGTAGTAATAAAATCATCAACTTCATCCAATTCTTTGTTAATGCGTTCTAGGTCTAATTCTTTTTCTAGTAACGCTACAGAACCATAACTTTCCTTTCGGTTTTCTAGTAAGAATTTTTTGTATTCTAACCTGGTCCTCTTTTTTACTAAATCCTCTTTTGTAGGACCTTCCGCCAAAGTACTAATAATAGTTTCAATGGCTGCAATTTCAGCAACTACACCTTGAAGTACAGCGTCTATTTCAATTGAAGTACTACTGTAATTAACGGTAACACGCTCTACCGATAATTGTTTGAATGTTAAATCAGATTTTTCTTTTTCTGCCCATGTTAATAAAACATTGCAATCGGCTACTGTGGTAATTTTGTTTAATGAATACATAAATAAAAAATTTAATTGTTACTATTATTCTTACAGTATCCAAATCAAATGCCAAAATAAATCAGGTTTTATGAATTTTTATAATTTTAACATTTTGTAAGAAAATATTTCATTTTTTAAAATATTTATGTATTTGAAAATCAATTAATTTCTTAAGATTTTAATTTTTTCTCGATTTGTAATTTTAACATTTCAAGGGCTTCTTTTTTGAGTTGTAAAGTAGTTAATGATAGTAAATTATACTTTTTTAAAGAGTTTGTAACTCTAGTTTTGATTGAATCAGCTAATAATTTAGCATTAGGATTTAAATTATCATTAGTCAATAATTCAGCTGTTTCATAAGCAGCAAACAAATTTTCACGTATTCGATTAAGATTCTCAATTTCTTTAGTCACTCGTTTTATTTTTAAATCTGTAGTAATTAGTTCCTGTTTTAAAGTAATTTTTTCGTTTTTGATTTCTTCTTTAATCATAACTTCAATCTCCTTACAATTCTTTTTTCTTTTAGCTGAAGCATTCATTAAGCTAGCCAATTGTTCTTTAGCTGGTAACGAAATATCGCGCTGACCAGATTTGAACATGGTCCAAGTGCTTTTTGGAATACCCAATAACATACCCATTTCGTTTTGAGTAAGTCCTAAAATTGTCTTGATTTCTGATCTATCTTTCATTGTGTCTATTTATTTAAATTTTTAAAATGGACACAAAATCTGTGCCCTTTTTATTACAAATATTAAAAAGACACAAAAAACGTGTCCTTTTTATTTTTTTATTTTTTTGGTCACAACTTTTTAAAAACAGGTAATTCTACCTATTGCAACTCACGTTTATTATTGTTAAGTTTGAAAAACTTAATTATTAATTTCTATAGTTTCAATTAATTAGACGGAGTTTACTTTTCATAATGCTTAGTGCATTGTAACATATGTAGTTAGGATAAATAAATTAATTAATAATAGAATAAAATAAACACCTCAATAAAATCATTTCATGGCAGCTGAACACAAACAAAAATTAGAACAACAACTCTGGAACATCGCAAACACCTTACGTGGGAAAATGGATGCCGATGATTTTAGAGATTACATATTAGGTTTCATTTTCTATAAGTACCTGAGTACAAAAATGGATTTGCATGCTAATAAAATATTACAACCCGATGGTTTAACTTTTCAGGAAATTGAAGGGCATCCACAAGAAGCTGATTTCATGGAAGAAATTAAATTAGATGCTTTAGAAAATTTAGGCTACTTTTTAAAACCTTCTGAATTGTTTTCTGAATTAGCTAAAAGAGGAAACGGAGGCGGGAAGCACAATTTCATACTAGGAGATTTAGCGGCAGTACTGACGCACATAGAACAAAGTACAATGGGTTCAGAAAGTGAAGAAGATTTTGGTAACTTGTTTTCTGATTTGGATTTAACCAGTCATAAATTAGGGAAATCGGAGAGTGATAAAAACGAACTAATTGTAAAAGTATTAGTTCATTTAGATGAAATTGATTTCGATTTAGAAAATACCGATAGCGATGTTTTAGGTGATGCCTACGAATATTTAATTGGACAATTTGCCAGTGGTGCCGGTAAAAAAGCAGGGGAGTTTTATACGCCTCAACAAGTGAGTAGTATTTTAGCACAATTGGTAACGGTAGGTAAAGACAAACTGAAAAGTGTGTACGACCCAACTTGTGGTTCAGGATCTTTGTTACTACGTGTAGCGAAAGAAGTAAAAGACGTGAGTGCTTTTTACGGACAGGAAATGAATCCTACGACTTACAACTTATGTCGTATGAACATGATTATGCACGATGTGCATTACAAACGTTTCGACATCAAAAACGAAGATACTTTAGAACGCCCACAACATTTGGATATGCGTTTTGAAGCCATTGTTGCCAACCCACCTTTTTCGGCAAATTGGAGTGCGAGTCCTTTACACATGACAGACGACCGTTTTTCTGCCTATGGAAAATTAGCCCCAAGTAGCAAAGCTGATTTTGCTTTTGTACAACACATGGTGCATCAGTTAGACGATAACGGAACTATGGCTATTGTACTACCACACGGTGTTTTGTTCCGTGGTGGTGCCGAAGGACACATACGAGAATATTTAATAAAAGATAAAAATTACCTTGATGCTGTAATTGGTTTACCCGCTAATATTTTTTACGGTACGAGTATTCCAACTTGTATTTTGGTATTGAAGAAAAAACGAACCAACACCAAAGATGTTTTGTTTATTGATGCCAGCCAACACTTTGAAAAAGTAAAAACCCAAAACGTTTTACGTACCGAAGACATTGACAAAATCATTAGTACCTACGAAAACCGTTTACCAGAAAATAAATACAGCCACGTGGCGCCATTAAGCGAATTGGCTGAAAACGATTACAACTTAAACATACCGCGTTATGTAGATACGTTTGAAGAAGAAGATGCTATAGATTTAACCGCAATTACACAAGAACTACGCGAGTTAGAAGCACAAAGCAAAACTACAGATGCGACTATTGCACAATATTGTACAGAATTAGGAATTGAAACCCCATTTTAATGAGTACAGCAACTTTACAAATAGAAAAAAAGAAAACACTGGTACCGCAATTGCGATTTCAGGAGTTTGATGGGGAATGGGATGAAATAAAGCTAGGGAAATTAGCAGAAAAAATTGGGGATGGTTTACATGGAACACCAATATATTCTGAAAATTCTGATATTAATTTTATCAATGGTAATAATTTGACAAATGGTAAAATTGAAATTACAGAGAAGACTAAAAAGGTTGATTATTCAATTTTCAAAAAAAATGATAAAAGCTTAAACGAAAATACTATTTTAATTTCTTTAAATGGTACAATTGGAAATATTGCAAAATATAATGATGAAAAGGTAATGCTTGGAAAAAGTGTTGGATATTTCAATTTCAAAGAAAATAGAGATTTTTATTTTCATGTTTTTCATACAGATAAAATTCAAAACTTTTTTATTTCTGAATTAACTGGTTCAACAATTAAAAATTTATCATTAAAGACATTAAGAGAAACTATCTTTCCATTTCCAACCCTACCAGAACAACAAAAAATAGCAAATTTTTTAAATACTGTAGATAAAAAAATACAGCAACTTACACGTAAAACTGCTTTATTGGAACAATACAAAAAAGGTGTAATGCAACAATTGTTCTCTTATGAAATAAGAATAGTAAAAGATGGAAAGTTAAGAAGAGGTTGTTTAGGAGATTTTGGTTTCTTTTATTATGGTAAAGGTGCGCCCAAGACTTCTATTTTTAAAGATGCTCAAACGCCTTGTGTTAGATATGGTGAACTATATAGTACATACAAAGAAGAAATTAAGAAAATTAAATCTTATACTAATATAAACCCAAAAGACTTAAAACTTAGTAAAGGAGGAGAAGTATTAGTACCCCGAGTTGGTGAAGACCCTAGAGATTTTGCAAATTGCAGTTATTTACCATTTCCAAATGTTGCAATAGGTGAGATGATTTCTGTTTATAATACTGATGAAGATGGTCTTTTTATGACTTATTATATTAATGCAATGTTAAAAAAACAACTTGCTAAGTTGGTCGAAGGAGGGAATGTTTCAAACTTATATTTTCGATATGTTGAAACTATTGAAATAGAAATTCCTTCTAAAGAAGAACAACAAAAAATCGCCAATTTTTTATCTGGTATTGATAGTAAAATAGAAAAGGTGAAACAACAATTGGCACAAACGCAAAAGTTTAAAAAGGGGTTGTTACAACAAATGTTTGTGTAATATGAAAGAAAAAGAACATCATTTTTTGGCTAATCCTGAATATTTTAACAATATGAAAAACTCATATTTGCTTAGAGTAAAAGAGGAATTATCAAGATTGAAAATTAGTTTTCTTCATAATTTAGATTCTAATAATTTTCAAAAAGAAATAAGCTTATATATGGTTTGCTTTTTATTAAGAAAATGTATTGAATTAGAATTAATTAAAGAAGATACCTTTTTAAAAATCATTAATAGTATCATTCATTCACATTATGTAGCATACTATGATAATGGTTCATTAAATATTAAAAGTGATTTTGATATGAATAAAAAAAGAGAAGGTGTTTTAATAAATATAGAATTTATAGAATTAATTGAAAAAAAGGTTGATAAGTATTTAAAAACAGATATAAAATAATGAGTCATCAATCCGAAGCACAATTAGAAAACAATTTAATCATGCAATTGCGTGATTTAGGGTATGCCTCTGTTCAAATACTGGACGGGAATGTATTAGTTTCTAATCTTAAAACGCAATTAGAGGTTTTTAATCAAACTACTTTTACTACTAAAGAGTTTGATGCCGTTTTAAATCATTTAGCCAAAGGCAATGTGTTTGAAAAAGCCAAAACGCTTCGTGATTATTATAATCTTACTAAAGAAGATGGCACTTCGTTTTATGTTCGTTTTTTCAATACGGAAGATACTAGCAAAAACTTATATCAAGTTACCAATCAAATCAGTCAAGAAGGCAGTTATAAAAACCGTTATGATGTGACGCTTTTAGTAAACGGATTACCTTTAGTTCAAATAGAATTGAAACGTTCAGGTATTGAAATTAAAGAAGCGTTTAATCAAATTAATCGCTATCAAAATCATTCCTTTTGGAGTAATCACGGTTTGTTTCAATACGTGCAATTGTTTATTATAAGCAATGCTGTTAATACTAAATATTTAGCGAACAATAAATTACAATCGGTTAAGCAAACCTTCTTTTGGGCAGATGCCAACAATAAAAACATTACAGAATTACCTGAGTTTACTGCTGCTTTTTTAAATCCTGAGCATTTGGGTAAAATGATTGCGCATTATATCGTAATCAATGAAACGCATAAAGTCATGATGGTGTTGCGTCCGTATCAATATTTTGCAACGGAAGGCATTATTCATCAAGTTAAAAACTCTACCGACAACGCTTATATTTGGCACACGACAGGTTCGGGTAAAACTTTAACTTCTTTTAAGGCGAGTCAGATTGTAATGGATTTACCAGAAGTGCATAAAGTAGTTTTTGTAGTTGATAGAAAAGATTTGGATTACCAAACGATGAACGAATTTAATGCTTTCAAAAAAGACAGTGTTGATGTTACAGATAATACACAATCGTTAGTAAGACAATTAACAGATAACACCAAGTTGGTTTTAACAACCATTCAGAAATTAAACAATGCAGTTTCAGAACGTTTCAAAGGTAGCATTGAGCCTTTACGAGACAAGAAAATCGTTTTTATTTTTGATGAATGTCACCGAAGTCAATTTGGAGAAACCCATGAGCGTATTACTAAATTCTTTGAGAAAAGTCAGTTAATAGGTTTTACAGGAACACCCATTTTTGCAGAAAACGCTTCTAAAAATGATTTAGGAAAACGAACTACCAAAGACTTGTTTGGCAATTGTTTGCACAAATATGTAATTACAGATGCCATACGAGACCAAAATGTATTGCGTTTCGGAATTGAATACATCGGAAGATATAAAAGCAAAAGCAATACTTTTATTGATATTGATGTAGAAGATATTGATAAACAAGAAGTATTGAATTCGCCTCAGCGTATTGAGAAGATTGTGGATTATATTATTCAACATCACAAACAAAAAACTTTTGATAAAGATTATTCGGCAATACTGGCAGTAAGTAGTATTGATAACGTTTTTCAGTATTACGATTTCTTCCAAAAGAAGAAAGAATTAGGAGAACACGATTTACGAATAGCAACCATTTTTACTTATGGAGCTAATGAAGAATCTGAACAAGCACAAGATTATTTACCAAGTGAAGAAGATTTTTATATGGCTGCCGAGCCAAGAGAAGCATATAAATCGAGTCATAGTCGAGATAAATTAGAGAGTTACATTGCGGATTATAACCAAATGTTTGGCACAAGCTTTTCTACAAAAGACAGTCAGCAATTTGAGAATTATTTTAAAAATATTAGTCAAAGATTAAAAGACAGAGAAAAGGAAAACTTCAACCACGAGAAAGATCGTTTAGATATTGTTATTGTAGTGAACATGATGCTAACAGGTTTTGATGCGAAAAAAGTCAATACACTTTATGTAGATAAAAACCTGAAGCAACACGGCTTAATTCAAGCATATTCTAGAACCAACAGAATATTGGGGGAAAGGAAGTCACAAGGAAATATTTTGTCTTTTAGAAACCTTAAAAAAGCTACCGACGATGCCATTACTTTGTTCTCAAACAAAGAGGCTATTGAGGTTGTAATAATGCCAGATTATGAAGCTATTGCTAAGAAATTTGATGAGGCTTTAAAAGATTTAAGAGAAATTACACCTACCTATCAAAGTGTAAATGATTTAGAAAGTGAAATTGACGAAGCGCAATTTGTACAAGCATTCAGAAAATTAATGCGTGCAATGAATGTGATGCAGTCGTACACAGATTTTGATTGGGAAGATTTACCAATAAATGAACAAGAATTTGAAGATTATAAAAGTAAATATTTAGACTTATATCAGAAAGTAAAACAAGACCATCAAAAAGAGAAAACTTCTATTTTAGATGAGATTGATTTTGAATTAGAATTAATTCACAAAGACCAAATTAATGTAGCGTACATATTGAAATTGTTAGCACAAATGAAAGGTCTAAAAACAACTGAAGCTGCAATTCAAAGAAAAGCCATAATAGATTTATTAGGCGGCGATATTCAATTGAGAAGCAAACGCGAATTGATTCAGAAATTCATCGATGAGAATATGCCATTCATCAAAGAGGGAGATAATTTTAACGATGAGTTTGAAAAGTTTTGGCAAGAACAAAAAGTACTAACATTAGATAAACTTTGCAAAGAAGAACACTTAGATAAAGCACAATTTAAAGCCTTAATTGACGCTTACATCTACAGCGGAAGAGAACCCATAAAAGAAGAAGTCATCAAATGTTTAGACAACCGACCAAGCGTTTTACAATCGAGAGTCATCGGCGATAGAATTATCGCTAAAATGAAGGAATTTGTTGAGGTGTTTGTTAAGGGTATGGTGGCTTAAAATAATAAAAAATAATTATGACTGATATTATTATAGAATTAGAAAATTATTATTCAATCAAATTAACAAGAGTTGATAAGGACTTATTTTCAAAATATGAGAGTAAGAACACTTATGTATTAGATGATAAAAGTAATATCATAAGTTTAGATTTATCTTCAAATAACATAACAAATATTAATATCGTTTCAAAAATTGAAACCCTTAAAAATTTAGATTTAAGTGAAAATTTTATTGATGATTTAAGTCCAATAAACAAACTAAGAAACATAGAGAAGTTAAGCTTAATAAATTGCGGTATTATAGATTTAAACTTTATCTCAAACCTTTCTAAATTGGAAGTTCTAAATTTATCTAAAAACAATTTTAAAAGGTTAGGAATATTCACGTTTAAAAATAACAAAAATATTAAATCATTAAATTTGGATGAATGTGGTATTCAAAGTATATTATATTTAAGGCAATTAAAAAACCT
Organism: Bacteroidota bacterium; assembly: GCA_040385445.1. Taxonomy (GTDB): domain Bacteria; phylum Bacteroidota; class Bacteroidia; order Flavobacteriales; family Flavobacteriaceae; genus Flavobacterium. The sequence continues at coordinate 28,993 of JAZKHI010000018.1, forward strand.
ATCATATTTAAATTTAGGAAATAATTCTATTAAAGATATAGCCGTTTTAAAAAATTTAATTGAACTTCAAGTATTATATTTATTCAACAATGAAATTGAAGATATATCACCATTAAAAAATTTAAAAAAACTCATACAATTATACATTTATAAAAACAAGATTTTTGATTTAAGTCCATTATATTTTTTAGTAAAAAGTAATAATGAAGGAAATGGTTTTTTCTTTAACTCCTATGACAATCCTTTAATTTATCCACCATTTGAGATTATTCAACGTGGAGATGGCCCATTCATTGAGTGGTTTGATAAAGTTTATGAGCAACCAAGATTGATAATACAACATTGTTTACAAAATGAATCAAGATCACTAGATTTAGGATATTGTGGAATTACAGATTTAGAATTATTAGAAGATTTTTTTAAATGTACACATATTGAAGAACTAATTCTTAGTAATGAATGGGCTGAATATGATGGTGAAAACTGGTATAAAAAAAACACTTTAAATCTTGATATCAAAAATCATAGAAGAATACGAAATAATCTATTTGAACTTCCTAGTGAAATTAGAAAATTCAAGAATTTAAAGCGAATAATAATCGGTGGAGATTGGAATCAAAAAGAAAAAAAATGGAGAATAAAAAACATTAGCACTTTAAGATATTTAGAAAAATTAGAATTTATAAATGCTAGTAATAATGAAATTGCTTTCGTAAATATTCTGAATAATAATAATTTGATTCAACTTCACCTTAATAATAATAGATTGCGTTCTTTTAGTTTAAAAAAAGATAGTTCAATTGAAGCGCTAAATTTGAGTAATAACAAAATATACAACTTAGAATTTGTTCAATATTTATCAAAAATTAAAATACTGGATTTACACTCAAACCGAATTTCTGATTTTGAATATTTAATACCCATAATAAATAAAGCTGACAAGATCTTTATCGATAATAATCCAATAATTTCAAAAGAAGGTTGGAAAATAGAAAAATATGTTAATCATTTAGATTTAATAAAAAATCATCTTAGTAATTTATCAACTAAAAATGTAAGATATAAAAAATATAACTTACCTGTAAAAGTTCTTTTATTAGGAAATCAATCCTCAGGTAAATCAACACTTTTAAATTATATAATAAATGATAAAAAGAATAAAAAAATTGAAAAAAGTAAAGGAAGTACTCATATTCTAACAATTCAAAAGTACCCAAAAGAATTAAAAGGAAAACAAATACCTGAAGTCATTTATTTTGATTTTGGAGGGCAAGATTATTACCATGGATTATATAACGCTTTTTTAACTAATGAAGCTATAAACCTAATTTTATGGAATAAAAGTTCGAATTTCAATATAGCAAGAAAAGATATTGAAAATGATTTATGGACAAGGGATTTTACAATACGTTATTGGGTTAATCAGCTTACCTATTTTTTTAAAAAAAATAGTCCTGCTCAAAATGTTAATGATGAAAATAATAGCGATAATAATCACCTCATAAATGAAATTATATTGCTGGTTCAAACTCATGCGGATGAGTTAGATAATTCTAGAGTTAGTTTTATAAAAAATGCTAATACTATTAGTATATTAAATGAGTTCTATATTTCCCTAGACAATATTGAAGTTGAAAAAAATAAATCATTAAAACTAAATTTAAAATATTTAGAGGAGTATTTAAAATTAGAGATAAGTAAAAAGAACGAAAACCATATTAATTTAAGACCTTCATGGTATGGCGATTTTTTGAATTTTATACTTAATTACAATGATTATAAACCTATAAATATTGAAGAATTAAAGTTAAGCTATAATAGAAAAAAAAATAGAAATGAAAGTGATAATGAACTTCATGAGTTTCTTAAAACTGATTTAGATCAATTACATAGACAAGGTTTGATTTTATATTATAAGGACTATGACGAAATCAATGATGTTGCATGGTTAAATCCTCAAATGCTAATCTCTCATATTCACGATAATATATTAAGCAAAAATTTATTAAAAGATGGAGGAACTATTGGTAAAAATGATTTCTTACCAATAATTGGTGATAAAAAGTTAATAAAACTACTTGAACTACAAAAAGTCATTTTTCATGATATCCATTACGAAAGATATATAATTCCAAGCTTTCTGCCAATTTCCAATAGTCAACATCAAAAAAACAATTATGACATTATAACTTTTGGATTAAATAATCCAATATATATATTGAAATTTGAAGAGTTTATACCTTTTGGAATAATTAATCAACTTATATGCAATTTTGGCAAAAATCCTGATAGTAAATATTTTTGGAAAGATCAAGTTATTTTTACAATTAACAATGAGGCAAGAATTTTAATAAATCTTGATTTTTCAAATTTAGAGATTTCAGTCTATATAAACTTTATAAAACATGAAACTAACAATAATGAATTAATCAAGAAGTATATATTTAATTGTTTAATAGCAATTTATTTTGATATTGAAATTATTGATTATAATGACTACAAGGTATATAAAAATGATAATAGCCTAAAATTAAGTTTGAAATATTTTATGTTTTTTGATGTAATTAACAAAGTTCCTGATGATTTATATATTTCAGTAGATGGTAAATGGTTTGTTAATGCAAAAGAAATAGATGTATCTGATTATCATATTTTAGCTTATGAATTGGAGAAAATTGATTACACTGATTTCAAAATTGATGGTATTAGTTATTTGAAAAAAAGTATAAATACTAAAATTTATAAAGAAATTAATATTAATAATTTTCAATGTTTTACAGATAAAAAATTAAATAAAATGAAAAAAATATTTATTTCATATTCAAGAAAAGATGTGGATTTTAAAAATGAATTAAAAAAACATTTAAACATTTTAAAAACTTTTGATATTGCAGATAATTGGAGTTGTGAAGAATTAAAAATTGGAAAATGGAATAGCCAAATTCAAAAAGAATTAGAAGATAGTGACTTAATAATATATATGCTTTCAGCAAATTTTTTATCTTCTAAATATATTTTAGAAAAGGAAGTTCAGAAAGGTATGGACATTATAAATTCAAATCCTTCTAAAAACATCCTTTGTGTTATTGTTAGTGATTTTATTGGATTAGATAATATAAAAAATGTTATAGAGTATAATGATAAATCAAATTTGCAAGATTCTCTTTTAAAACTAAATGAATATCAATATTTACCTTATGGTAATGTTCTAAACATTGTAACTAATAAAAACGAAGAAAAAATAATCCCATTAGCAAATTACCATGATATTGATAGTGCTTTAAAACAAATTACTGAAAAAGTAATGGAATCATTAAGTTAATAGAAATAAATTTTTATGACTGCAATCATTTATAATATCACACAAAATAATATATGGATAAAATAAAAAAAGAACACATCCTGTACGCCATTCAAGAAATCAAAGCTAATCCATTTTTGCGTAAAGGTCGCGCTTCCACAACTTTTGATTTAATTTATGAAGGTGCAGATTATCCACCTAAATTAGTGTTAAGTATTGCTAATCGTTTTGCAACTGGTGTAGAGTTAAAACCAGAGGAATTTCATGGAGGACCAAATAAACCAGCTTTTAATACCTTAGAAAAATATGGATTTAAAATAATTCTTAAAAAAGATAAAATAACAGAGTTAATTTCTTCTTATAAAAAGCATATTCAAAAGACTCAATTAAAAGATGAAAAATATAAATGGGAGTTAGTAGATGAATTTAAAGGAAAACCAAATTTAGATAGCTCAGATTTATTAAAAGAAATTAAAAGTATCAAATATGGTAATTTAATTTATGCAATGAGTCAGGCTGTAATTTATCAACTTGTAAAAGAAAAACAAGAAGAAATTAGGTTACAGTTTAAAAAACTTTTTAATGATACTGTAGATTTGACTGAAAGAGTTAAATCATTTAATAATGAAACTTTAACTATTTATAGAAGTATTGGAGAAACATTACAGCATCATCAGGATGAAAGAACTATTGCAACGTATTTAACTTTCTATAATCCAGAAAAATATACTTTTTATAAATTCTCATTTTATAAAAAATTATGTCATTTATTAAATGTTAAAGTAGCTGGTAAAAATGAAAAATATTCTCATTATTTATCACTTGTAAATCAAATAATTGAAGATTATATTAATGAAGATTCAGAACTTATTGATTTGGTAAAGTCATATTTACCAAATTATTATGATGGCTCTAACCATTTGCTATTAGTTCAAGATATTTTATTTCAAATGTTAGACAAAAACAATAATGAAGATTTTGAATTAATAGAAGTTTTAAAAAAATTCAATTATTCAGATTTACAAAATTATTACACTTATTTAGATAGAATTATTCAAAAATTTGATTTAAAGGAAAATGATAAAAGACTTGTTTTTAATTTTGATAACAACCAAATAAAATTAACAATCGGTCAAAAATATGCTTGGAATGTAAGGACTGCTAAAAGTAAAGATTATACTTTTAGTGCCATTTCAACTAACTTATTTAGTAAAGTATTTGAAAAATTTGATAGTCTTCCCTTGGCATATTTAAATAATGAGGCAAATTATAAAATAGTTGAAAATAATTCTGAAGGTATTTTTAAAGCTATTGAAACCGAATTATCAAGAACAAAAAAATCAAGCTATTATAAACATAATGAGAAGGCGTTAGAAAAATTAGCTTTTGATTTAGATTATAGAGAACTTATTTTTTCTCAATTAGACGCAACTCCAAATAAAAATATTGAATTTCAATTCCAAGGTAATATGAATAACAACCCTTTAAACCAAATCCTATACGGACCACCAGGAACAGGAAAAACTCATACCTTACAAAATAAATATTTTGATAAGTTTACGATAAAAGAATCAACACTTTCAAAAGAACAATATTTAGAGAATTTAGTTTCAGATTTAAATTGGTGGCAAGTAATTAGTATAGCTGTATTAGACCTTCAAACTTCTAAAGTAAATACAATCCATGAACATGAAATTGTAAAAGCCAAAGAAAAAATTTCAGATTCTAAAACGGTTCGCCCAACCATTTGGGGTCAGTTGCAAAGACATACCGTTTTAGCATGTGAATATGTGAATGTTAAAGACCGTTCTGAACCCATGTGTTTTAGTAAAGATGAAAATTCTAATTGGACAATTGATAGTGAATTATTAACTCAATATTACCCTGAAGCTTTTGATATTTTAAAAGGGATACAAAATTTTACAGGAAGTGAAGGGGTTTCAATTAAAAACTATGAATTTATTACGTTTCATCAGTCGTTTAGTTATGAAGATTTTATTGAAGGAATTAAACCAAAACTAGATGAAAATGATTCCGATTTAGCTTTCGAAATTAAGGATGGTGTTTTTAAGAAATTATGTTTAAAAGCAGAAGCTGACCCAGAAAATGACTATGCTTTATTTATAGATGAGATTAATAGAGGAAATGTTTCTGCAATATTTGGAGAATTAATTACTCTAATTGAATCCGATAAAAGATTAGGAAAAAAGAATGAATTAAAAGTGAAGTTGCCTTATTCAAAAAAAGAATTCGGAGTTCCTAAAAATCTTTATATCATCGGCACCATGAACACCGCCGATAGAAGTGTGGAAGCATTAGATACCGCTTTGAGAAGACGTTTTAGTTTTGTGGAAATGATGCCAGAACTTGAAGTTGTTGAAAAAGAGGCTTTCAAAGATTTTGATAGAGTTTCTATTATGCAAAAAATCAACCAACGTGTTGAGGTTTTATTAGATAGAAATTATACGTTAGGTCATTCTTACTTTATAAAGGAAGATTTTAAAAATTCTTTTGAAAATGAAATCATGCCTCTGCTTCAAGAATACTTCTATAATGATTATGGAAAAATTGGATTGGTTTTAGGTAAAGGTTTCGTTAGAGAAAAAGCTATCACCGCTAAAAATGATAAATCTATATTTGCCGATTTTGATACCAAAAATGAAGTAGACATTATTAAATCGTATGAGTTGATTCCGTTCAAGGACATTGATTTTAATACTGCATTAAAAACTTTATTAGCATAACATGCTTAAAGAAAATATCATACAAGTTTTTGAATATAGCTTCTTGCCAATTGCAGGAAAGTTTGAGCAACGTCATTTTGTGGCATTGTCCAAACTCAATGCGTTGCATAATTATCAGTATTTTGATTTGAAACATAATGGTGTGGTATTTAAACAATATGTTGGTGTTATTCAAGTGGATGGATTAACTATTGAGATTTTGCCTAAAGTTGACAAATATGAATCTGAAACAGATGCTGTCAAACATAAATGGCAAAGCGCTTTAATTGAAATGTTACGTGTTACTCGAAAGTTGAAAGTACAACAAGTAGGAGAAGCCAATGTTTCCAAGCAATCGATTCATTTATTAGACATTTACTTTGAATGGTTTTTAAACGAGGTACAACTCTTAATTCATCAAGGATTAATCAAACAGTATTATAAAGAAACTAGTAATGTAAAAGCACTAAAAGGGAAACTAGAATTTGCGGGTCACATTGCTAAAAATCTAGTACATAAAGAACGATTTTATACTACCCATCAGGTTTACGATAAAGACCATTTGTTGCATCAAGTTTTAGGTCAGGCTTTAACTATTATTGCCTCTTTTACTAAAGGAACTTATTTGTATAGTAAATGTAAAACGATACAATTGAATTTTCCAGAAGTAAAAACCATTCAAGCCACAGATGCTACTTTTTCAAAATTACCTAAGAATAGAAAAACTGCTCCTTACGAAACTGCCATAGCTATTGCAAGATTAATTATATTGAATTATGCTCCAAATATTAAAAGTGGTTCTGAGGAAATGCTAGCTTTATTATTTGATATGAATAGTTTGTGGGAAGAATATATTTTGATTCGATTACAACAAGTTGTTGATAAAAATAAATTTCAAGTGTACGGACAAAACTCTAAAGGTTTTTGGAAAAATATTTCTATTCGTCCAGATATAGTTTTAGAGAAGAAAGGTGAGGGTGATAAAAAGCAAACTTTTATTATTGATACCAAATGGAAAAACATAGAGTATTCTGAACCATCTACACATGATTTAAGGCAAATGTATGTGTATAATGATTATTGGGTTAGTAATAAAGCCATGTTGTTGTATCCTTCAAATAATACTATTGAAATTTATGACGAAAACAAGAATAAATTTATTGGTAAACATCATACATGTTCATTAGGTAAAATATCAATATTTAATGAAGTTGGTAAACTAGACGATAAAATAGGAACGCAAATTTTGAAATGGTTTGCAATAGATACTGAAATGAGTACAGTATGACAAGATTGAAGGTAAGATTGTGAAAAGGATACTTATTTATTATATTTGATGAACTGTTACTCCATTCAAATTGACATTATCAACTCTTTATGCAAATCTACTCCTTTCCTTCCATTTCAAACAACAAAGCAAAAGTATTGGTACTTGGTACTATGCCTGGCATGGAGTCACTGAAACAAAATCAGTATTATGGTCATAACAGAAATGCTTTCTGGAAGATTATTTTCACTGTTTTTGACGAGCCTTTTTCGCAGGATTATGAAATCCGAAAAGAAGTGGTGGTAAAGAATAATATTGCCGTTTGGGATGTTCTCCAAACTTGTGTCAGAAAAGGAAGTCTAGATAGCGCTATACAACAGGAGGTACCCAATGATTTTAACGCGTTTTTAGCAGCACACCCCAACATTGAGCATATCTTTTTCAACGGGCAGAAAGCAGCACACTATTTCAAAAAATATGTTAGCGTTTCAGAAAAATACAAGTTACACACTTTACCCTCCACTAGTCCTGCTCATGCCGGACTATCTTTTGAACTAAAAAGGGAAGCGTGGCAAATAATCCAACAGGTAGCGTCAAATAAAAAGGAGCAATTACCTTCTTCTACAATCTAAAATATGGAAACTACAGTTATAAAAAATGCAGGTCTGGTCATACTAAACAATTACATAGAAATGTTGTTCGAACGACTGCATGTCACATCCAACAAGCAATTTACTAATGCCGAAAACCAAAGGAAAGCAGTACATTATTTACAGTACTTGGTGACTGGCTTAAGCAACACCGAAGAAACTTTACCTTTAAACAATGTTCTATGCGGACTGCCATCAACACAAACGGTACCTAAAGGCAGCATAATCTCTGAAGAGGAAAAACTGTTATTAGACGGATTGATTAATGCCGTTATTTCATATTGGTCGTCCGTAGGGGAAACTTCTATCGAGGGTTTTAGAGGCAACTGGCTGTTACGTGATGGTTTGCTACAAGAATTGAAAGACCGATGGGAGCTCACAGTGGAAAAAAGAGCTTTTGATTTGCTACTTCATCATTCCCCTTTTTCTTTCTCGATTATCAAATATCCTTGGATGGAGAAACCACTTTATGTGAATTGGGCTTATTAAATGGAGTGGTAACTAAGCGAAGCGAATGGTTTTTTGTTTGAAAAGGTTTGCGGAAGTGATTTACGTGACACCCCTAAAGTCCCCTCAAGGGGACAATACGTACTAACCAACACATTTACTTTTAAAATCCTATTTCTATTTACCACAAAATTCTCTTAGTAGGATTGTCCCCTTGAGTGGACTTTAGGAGTGTAAAGATTTTTTTTAGTTTGTAGATGAGGTTTGCGTGAGATCCTTGCAGGATGACAAACTAAATGCAAACCAAATCCTTGATGCTTTCTAAATTTAATGATTGCAAGACAGTCTACTGATAACCCTCGAAGGGTTCTAAACCCTGTGAGGGTTATTTTATGAGATTTATGGATGTGTTTTACATGAGATCATCACGAAGCTTCGAATATTACAGATATACCAAAAAAAAAAGAAAGCTTAGCATGTGCTAAGCTTTCCGAACATAACTTTATTCTGTTTAAAAAAAGTATTTTAAATTATTATTCTTGATTAACAAAAACTTCTTAAAATAACCTTTCTGTTTTTCAGAATTAAAGTATGTGTTGTTTAACTAACTATATTCAACCTCAACTCAACTTATATTCTACTTCATCTCTTTATTATACTAAGAATAAACTTAACTAATACATTAAATTTATTTACCAAAGTTACACCGCATTTGTTCCAAACCAGTTATATAATTTTGGAGAGTTTTTATATAATTAGTATTTAAAACATAGTGTCTCTTAGAAAGTCGGAATGACAAGATTGCGCCCTTCGACTCCGCTCAAGGTGACAGGTTTATTGATGAGTATTGTGGAAGTGGTTTGTGTGAGATCCTTGCAGGATGACAAAAATGAGGTTAAGGTTGTGGAATTGTTTCTACTAAGAATTCTTCAATTATTTGTTATTAATTACACTTTTTTTTGCGGAATTGTTATGTAATAAATCGAAAAATATTTGTCAGATAATAATGTTTAAAAAAGCATTATTTTTAAAGGCATCTTAAACAAATGTTATTTTTTTTATTAACTTTATATCTATATTTGTATGGAAAATAAGTAGTTGAGTTTTTAAATAGTTGAAGGATTAAAAAAATGATTAAAAAACAACCCCGCTTTATTGTTTTTACTTTTTTGATATTTTGTTTAATATCGGCGCAGTCTTATGCACAAAATAGTCAAAATAAGGAGAGTTTAACTACCGAAATGGAATCTTTGATGTTTTCCAATCCCAAACAAGCATTAAAAATTGCTCAGCATTTACTGAGTAAGTCCAATACTACTAATAGCGAAAAAGCGAGAATTAATTTAATTATCGCTAAAACCTGTTTTGTGAATGGTGATTACAGTTCTTCACTTACCTTTTTATATGACCAAAAAGAATACTATTCTTATTTATCTGAATTGGATCAAATTGAAATTGAAATTTATAAGGCTAAAATCTTTAGAAAAATAAATTTGTTTAATGAAGTGGGTATTGTTTTAAAAAACATTGAAAGTAAACTTGAAAACATTAGTAATAAGGATACTAAACTCAAAGCTACGACACTTTTAAATATTGAAAGAATCAGTTACCAATTTGATTCCGCTGCTGCTCAAAAAGGCATTCAGTTTTTAAAATCTAATAATGGAACACTAACTCCGGAAATTGATCTTTGGAAAACCGTTGCCATGGGTAATTTCTATTTGGGAAATAAGAAATTTGATGAAGCGACTCTGTATTTTAATTCGGCATTGGATAAAGTAAAGAAAAATAAGGTCCAAGACTTATGTGCTAAAGTCAATGTTCTTTTAGGATTAGGAGCTATTAGTATTAAAGATAAAGAACATCAAAAAGCAAAACGACTTTTAAATGAGGCCATGAATGATGCCAAAACTATTGATAACTTATATTTAAAAGATAGAGTGGTTAGACAGAAATTGGTGAATTATATGGCTTTGAATGATCAAAGCAATTATAAGGAAACATTTAAGTTGTTTAAAGATATTGATGGTGAATTAGATGATGTGGAACAAAACACGTTAAACATTGCTTATAATCTTATTTCAGAGGAATATAATACGGTTGAAGAAGTCAAAAAAGACAGCTATTATAAGGTACTTTATACTGGTTTTATCATTTTTGGATTGGTGTTTTTAGGTTGCTTTTTTTATTGGAGAAAATACCAACAACGAAAAGTAAACTTAACAGAAATTCTGAAATATTTAGAACTTACCAGACCTCAAACTGTTGAAAGTAAAGTGGTTAAAATTGATGTTCACAAACGAATTAATATTCCGAAAGAAACGGAAGAATTGATTTTAAATAAACTGAAAAAGTTCGAAAACACGACTAAGTTTACCAATAACGATATCTCATTAGCGGTGTTGGCTGGTCAATTTGAAACCAACACGAAATATTTGTCTGAGATTATAAATTCGCACTATAATGTGAATTTCAATACGTATATCAATAAATTGAGAATCAACTTTTTAGTGGATAAATTGAAATCAGATTCGAACTATATAAATTACAAAATCAGTTATTTGGCTGAGGTGTCTGGTTTTACATCACATAGTAGTTTTGCAACGATATTTAAATCGATTACAGGAATTTCTCCAGTAACATTTATTGAGTTGTTGAAAGAAGAACAAAGTAAGGAAACAGCATGATAGGGAGTTTTTTACATATTTCGCTAGAAGGAAGTAAGAAACTGTTTATATGGCTTCTTCTATTTCCACTTTTTATAGTTGGTCAGAGTAAAAAAAACTTAGACAGTATTATAAAAGAAGGAACGGCTTTGATGTACGAAGATCCAGACAAGGCTATTGCTATTGGTAATAAAATCATTAAAGAATCAAATGATAATGTTGATACCAAAATAAAAGCTTACAAGCTTATATCAGACGCCTATTCTTCGAAAAGAGATTATGAAAAATCGCTGGAATATGTAAATAAAGCGAGTCAGTTATTAGATTCTTCTAAGGATAGACTTTTGAAAATTGTGATTTATAATAAAATCGGAATTCAATACCATCAGCTAAAAATTTATGATAAATCGATTCAATATTTAGATCAATCGGAACAATTAATATTAGCTTATCCATCTAAGGATTCTGTGCATTATTTTTTGGGTGTGAATTACATTGTTAGAGGTTTTATCTATAAAGAAAAATTAAATTGTGACATTGCGATTGACTTTTTCGATAAAGGTGTAGTGTCGCTTTTGAAATCTAAAGCGGAAACAAAGTATTCCCCAATAAGCATTGCGAAATATAACAAAGGGAATTGTTATTTAATGATGGCGGATAATGAAATGGCGAAACAAAACTTTTTAGAATCTGTAATGTATGCTAAAAAGGTTAATGCGAAAAGTTTACATGCTTTTGCTTTAAAAGGATTGGCACAAGTTAGTACTTCAGAAGGAAATCATTCGGAAGCGATTAAACTTCTAAATGAAGCCAAAACAATTTCTGAACCCGTAAATGATTTGATTTTAAATCAACAATTATACAGAGGTTTCTCTGAAAATTATTTAGCATTGGATCAATGGGAACAATATAAAAAATATCACAAGTTGTATTTATCGACTCAAAATTTGATTAAAGAAAGCGAAAGAAATTCTATTAGTGAATCTTTAACAGAAAAAAAATCAGAACTAAATCTTAAATTTAAAGATAGTTTACCCATATTTTATTTTGCTTATTTGGCTATATTCTTAGCCATAATTTTGCTGATATTCGCTTTTTTATATCTAATAAAATTAAAAAAGAAACAGATTTTGGCTCTAAAAGACCAAATAAACACACTTCAGAATACTAAATAATAGTTACTTCTTAAAATACGCTTAAGCCATTGTTTTACTTGGGTTTGTGGTTGTTTTTATGCTTTTAAAATTCGGTAATTTTAAAATATAAGGGTAATTTATATATGTATAATAACCATAATTTTACTTCTAGATAACACAAAAATCTATGTAACATTATGGAACACAAATTACACCTCATCAATAACCTCAAAAAAAGGATTGATGTAAAATTACAAATGAAACTGCTACTAACTTCAGTTTTGTTTTTTTGTATTGCGAATGTGATGCAAGCTCAAACAATTTTAATTAATCCTGCTACGGATGGAGGTTTTAATTCGGGAAGTACATTTGCTTCTAATGGATGGACTTTAGCTAATCAAGGAGTTAGTCCAGTGAAATGGGCTCTAGGAACAGCCGCTTCAGGAACAACATCTATTGGAGATGTAACTTCAGCTTCAAACACCGTAACTCTAACTGCTCCTAATGGAAACATTTCAGTAGGTCAGATTGTTTACGGCGCAAACATTCTTCCTAATACTTTTGTACAAAGTATTGCAGGTACAACTTTAACTTTATCGCAAAATGCTATAGCAACTGCTAGTGGTATTACATTAGGTTTCGGAAAATTTTCTGGAGGTATTAGTGTCAACGCAATTGAGTTAACAACTGCTTCAATTAATGCCAATACGTATTCGGTTACTTTAGCAGCTGCCAACCCAAATATTTCTGTGGGTATGGAAATTGCTCCAGTTCCTGGTTTTATTGGTGCGAATACTTATGTAGCCAGTATCAATGGAACCGCATTAGGTTTATCAAAAGCGAGTATTAATGGAACTGCTCTTGCAGTAGCTCAAACATTATCTTTTGCAGCTACTACTTCTGCCATTTCTGGTAATGCGGCATATGTTACAAACGATAATGGTAACACTAACTCATATGGTGGTTACCCAACAAATAGAACAGTTTCTTTTTACAGAAATGTAACTGTTCCTGCTTCTGAAAAAGCAATTACTTTAACTTTCGATGTTAAATCGGCTCCATCTTCAGGTGGTGGTTGGCAAGTATGGGCAGCTCCAGTTTCTCAAACTATTACGGGTACAGATACGCAAGTAACTGCGCCTTTTACTTATGGTGTAAATTGGCCAGGAGCAACGTTGATTTCTTTCAATTCTAATCCACAGGTTTCAACAACTAAAACAACTGCATTCATTCCTAAATCTTTTGCGGGTACAACTTTCAAATTAATTTTTGTTTGGACGAATGGTACTTCAGCTGGAACTTTACCTCCAGCAGCTATTGATAATATTTCATTAACTTCAAGAATTTCAGAGGAAATTACATGTGCACATTCAGGGCTTTGGTCTCAACCAGGTACTTGGGATAGTGGTAATGTTCCAACTCCTGCTGATACAGTTGTTTTGGATAATGATGATGAAGTGGTAATGATTGACTCGAGATATTCTGGATGTGAGGATTTAATTCTTGCAGGAACGAATACTTTAGTGCAGTTTGCTATTAGCACTGTAGTGGATGAATTCACAGTAAACAATGATGTGAATCTTGCCGCAAGTGGTTCAAGATTTAATAATCATGATGGTACAAATGGTAAATTTTTAAAAGTAGGACATAACTTTGATGTTGGTGCTGGTGCAAGATTCGATAGTAGTTTTGGATCTGGTACTGCTTTTCAAGGTAGATTAGCACTTAATGGTTCTTCAGTTCAAACGGTAACAGTTAATGCTACAGGTTTTGTGGGTGGTTCTGCTGCAGGTACGAATGCATTTGGTAACCGTGCTGGTGTTTTAAATCAATTAGAAGTTACGAATACTTCTGCAACTACTCCAAACGTGATTTGGAATGTAGATGGAGTAAGAATTAATGGTGGTTTGTTTTTAACAAGTGGAAGAGTAAATATTCCTTCAGGAAAAAGATTAATTCTTGGAAATTATGGTAGTATAAATTCATCTAATTTTACAATTCTTCCAGGAAATGGTTTTACAAATGGTACAATATCTAGATGGGTAAATTCTCCTAATACTAGAGATGTACAAACAGGAACAGAATATCCTGGAACGGATAACAATTATAAGCCTTTCATGTATCCATTTATTACAGGTACTGGTTTAGATAGAACTTTATATTTATTACCTGACGCAACCCCACAAAATATTGGTGGTGTTACTGGTGGTGAAGTAGCAGTAACTTATACAGATGCTAGTACTGTAACAAGTGCACTTTCTATTGTTGACGGTAGTTATACAATTAATAAAAGATATAATGGGAATTGGGCGTTCTCAACTCCAGAATCTTCTTCTAATGCTTCATCTATTATTTATACAGCAAATGCAACAACACCAACTAATAGATTAGGAGTTTATGCAAATGGAGCTTTTGAAGCACTTGATGGTTCATCAAGATTAATGAATGCAGCAGCAGCATTAACAGGAACACATCAAGAAGGAACTATTCAACCATTTGTTTTCAGAAAAGATTTACCATTTGCTGATTTAATTGCAGCTCCAGTTTATGTTGGAGTAAATGATGCTTCATCTTTAAATACAGCTACTGGAATTACTTCTGCAACTTCAGGTGACTGGAATACGGCTTCAACTTGGGTTGGAGGAGTAGTTCCTGCATGTACTAACATCGTTACTATTGCTTCAGGACATAACGTAATAGTATCAACTACAGCAGATGCTGCAAGTGTAGTTATCGCTAAAGGTGGTACTTTAACAAATAATGCGGGTACAACTACAATGACTGTAGGTTGCACAAACAATAATGCAGCTTTCTATAACTATGGAACGCATACTATGACAGCTGGTAACTTAAAAGTGAACGGTTTTGTTTCTCATAAAGTGGGGAGTTTCTTCAATCAAACAGGTGGTGATATTATCGTTGATAGTAATGATGCAGGTAATGCTGCAACTTCAGTTGCTTTTGGTGGTACGTCTTTCAAAATTGAAACGGCTAACTTAAACTTAACTGCTGGTAAAATAACTATTGTTGACCCATTGGTAAATGAAACAACTCCAATTTCAGCAACTTCATTAGGAAGTTATACTTTGAATACAGATGGTGTTGCAGGTGTTTTCACTTATAATGGTAGCATTACTGCTTCTTCTGCAAGTATGGGGAATATTGCTAATGTATTCGCAGTTGGACAAGTAATTACTGGTCATGCAAATATCCCAGCTGGTACAACTATTACTGCTATTACAATAGGTGGTTTTGGATTTCCTTTTCCCCCAGTAACATTAACATTATCAAATCCAGTAACTGCTCCAGTTCCTGCAGGAACTCCATTGAATTTTTCTTCTATGGTGAACAACTGTTCAGCTATCGTTTTGGAAGCTAATGCATCAAATGCAAATTTATCATTAGGACAAGTAGTTTCTGGATCTGGAATTCAACCAGGTTCAACTATTACTGGTTTAACTTTTAGTGGTCTTGGTACTAATTTCCAGGCCAAAGTTACTTTATCATTACCAGTTACAACTTTACCAACATCGCCAATCACGGCACAAGAAATAATAACTTTTGCAGCAGTAAACGTAGGTGCATATTCTACTGTATTAACGGCTACAAATACAAATATTAAGGTAGGAATGATCGTTAAAGGAGCAGGTATCAAACCAGGAACATTTGTTGCTGCGGATGTAACTTCTCCTGCTATAACTTTCTCAGAACCAATTCAACCAGGTGCACCAACACCTTTAGTATTGGAATTTTACCCTTTCAATACACAATCTAGTGGTTCATTTATTTATGCTTCACCAATTCATTATGCTGCTGGGTTAAACCACACGTTACAAATGGGTGATGGCGTTTCTACTCATAACACAAGTGTGGTTAGTAACGGATTCAACTGTCAGTTTCAAGCATTAGGAGGTTTATTCTCATTAGGGAATTTAACTGTTGATGCACCTAACGGAAATGAAAGATTTATGAACGTAAGTTCTAACAATATCAATAATGGTTATAACATGAACGTTCAGAATGCGTTAACGATTACTGCAGGTAGTGCCTTCAGAAAAACGTTTGCAAACGCAACTGTTTATGTGGGGGGTAATATTGTAAATAACGGATCACTTAATTTTCCAAAAACTGCAACAGGTTTATATCTTGGAAACTATATTAATGGAGTAGCGGTTCCAACTACACTTCCTCAAACTATTTCAGGGTCTGGTTCATTTATGACTAATCAATGGTCTCTTTCTTCAGGACTTGATAATGTAGCTTTTAATAGTATAACAATAAACAATACAAATGCTGCAGGTGTGACACTTAATGTATCTAATTTTAGAGTTGGGTCTTCTGTTACTATGACTAACGGAATTTTACATACATCATCGGCATTTCCTCTTTATGTTGGTAATCCAGATGTAATGTCTGCAAGTAATCCTAGTGGAGCTATTGGTGGTGGTAGTGCTACTTCATATATTGAAGGACCAGTATCATATGCTAATATGAGTTCTTCTGGTATTGGTCAATTACGATTATTCCCAGTAGGGGTTAATGGTAAATATCTTCCGATACTTATTTCATCAACAGGTGGTGTTGAATTAATGACAGAGGCTTTTGATACCAATACAGGTTCTGTCAATACAGCTAATGTTTCAAATTTAAGTACAAATAGATGGAAAGTTAGTAGAGTAGGTTCTGCAGGAACTTTTACAGGTTATAATGTAAGATTAGCTTCTTCAAATTTACCAGTTACTTCTTCAAATATTATTGTTCAAGCAACAGCTGATCAAGGAACTTATGATGTTGTTTCAACACCAGTTTCTGCTATTACTTTTGATGCAGCTCATTTTACTATTCCTGCATTCCCTTCAATTGTTTTAGCAACAAATCAAACAGGTGGTTTCTTAGGAAACTTCTCATATGCTCAAGGTCCTGCATGTACTGGTACACCAGCTCCTGGTGCTACAATTGCATCTTCAACGACTCCATGTTTTGGACAACCTATTACATTAAGTTTAACAACTCCAACAACTGGAGCTAGTGTAACCTATCAATGGCAAAGTTCTACTAATGGTGGATCAACTTGGTCTGATATTTCAGGGGCGAATGCTGCAACTTATGTAGCTACTCCGTCTGTTAATACTTCTTACCAATGTAATGTAACTTGTGCTTCAAGCAGTACAGGTACTTCTACTGCAATTGCAGTGACAGTTTCTGCTTCTGCTGCAACAGTAACAGATGCTTCAATCTGTACAAGTGGTATTGCAAATTTAGGAGCTTCTGGAAGTTCAATTTTAAATTGGTATGATGCTCAAACTGGTGGTAACTTAGTGGCAACAGGAACAACTTATAGTCCTAACGTAGCTACAACAACTACTTATTATGTATCTTCTTCAAGTGAATCTACAAGTTCTGTAAATTCTTTAGCTTATGCAGGTACAGGTACATCTTCAGCTTTATTTAAAGGTATTGCTTTTGATGTTACGAATAAAGTGAAATTAAAAACAGTTACGGTTTATCCTAAAAACACGGCGGCACTTACGCCAATAACTGTTAGCTTATACGATGCTACTGGTAATATTGTTTCTGGAACAACTCCAGTAACTTTTATACCTACTTTAGTAACAGGAACTGTAGGAACAACTTCTCAAGTGGTGAATTTAGATTATAACATTCCAGTAGGAAATGGTTACAGATTAGTGGCTGCAAGTGGTTTAGTTAGTACAACTAATACATTAGGAAATAGTACTGCTGTGATTGCTTACCCTACAAGTGGAGCAATTAGATTAACAGGTAACGTTTCTGCATTAAATGATGCTGTATCAACTACAGCTAATGTTACTAACTGTTTCCATAATTTAACTTTTGATGAAATATGTGAATCAGTAAGAGTTCCAGTTACAGCAACTGTTGTAAATGTTCCAACTCCAACAGGAGCTTCAACACAAGTGATTAATGGTGGAGTTTCTGCAGATGCTACTATTGAAGATATTATAGTTTCAGGAACAGGAATTATTTGGTATCCAACAGTTTTGGATGCTGCTAATAATACAAATCCAATTGTTGCAGGTACACAATTAGTAGATGGTGGAATTTACTACGCAGTTTCAACAAATGGAACTTGTACAAGCTCTGCATTAGAGGTTACGGTAACTGTAGTTTTAGGAAATGAAAGTTTCAGTATCTCTCAATTGAATTATTATCCAAACCCTGTTGAAAATCAATTAACAATTACTTCAAAAGATGCAATTTCAAAAGTTGAGGTATATAATTTAATTGGACAACAAGTAAAAGTTATTAATACAAACTCAAACGCAATTCAAATTGATTTGAGTGATCTTAATAGTTCAACTTATTTAGTAAAAGTATATGCTGAACAAAATGTTCAAAGTATCAAAGTAATTAAGAAATAAATATCCTTTAAGTGAGGCAATTTTAGTATTGCCTCACTTATTTTTTTTTCAAAAGACTTTTTAATTTATAAAATTTAAAAAAATGCAAAAAGAAATATCAATTCTAAAAGAAATATTTTCTTTAAAGTTTTTCTCCAAAAAAGAAAGAAATTTTAAAGCAAGTATTTTAATGCTATTTTCATTTGGTTTATTTTCAAATTTTGCTTTTTCTCAATTAGCATTAGAAAATTTTAACGGTGGAATACCTGGTGCTTGGGGTGTTACAAGTAATCAAACAGTTACAAATAACTGGGTTCCTACAACACCTACAGGTGGTTATTTAAGTACTCAAGGCGCAATGGTAAATCCTGCACTTAATAGTACTGTTGGAACAACTGCAAAGTACTATTTAGTTTCTCCTCAATTTGTAACTCCACAAGTTACTGAAGTTAGATTTCATACTAAGCAAGGAAGTTTTATAAATAAAGGAACAACTTTTGAAGTAAGACTTTCAACAGCAAATCAACCAGATTTCAATAGTTTTGACGTGTTATTAGCGTCATGGACAGAAGCTACATTAAATGTTTCTGCCACTACATGGGAAGAAAAAATTGTAACGATTCCAGAACTTCCAGCAGGAGTAAATGTGCATATTGCATTTGTTGCTGTAACCAATCAGGAAGCAGGAAATGCCAACAGTGTTGGTGATATTTGGTATATAGATAACCCTAGAGTAATTGAAAGCTGTGAAAAAGTAACAGGAATTACTTCCGTAATGAATGCAAGTGGTGGTCAGATTAACTGGACTCACCCAACAGCAACTAATTTTGAAATTCAAATTGTTAATGATAATGCTGGTATTGCCGCAACTGGTACTACAGTAAATGGTGCAACATCATTTAATGCAACAACTTTAACTAATGGTAACCCATTTGTAAATGGTACAGAATATGATGTTTACATAAGAACTATTTGTGATGGTACAACGGCAAGTTTATGGGCAGGTCCTTTTAATGTTCAAACTTCAATATTAGGTTTAAATTGTGGAACTCCTTTAGTTATCCCTACGAGTATTGCATCAGGAGCACCATATGTGTTAAATAGCAACTTAGCGAATTATTATTCGACTACAGATTATACGCCGTATACGACTGTAGGATCTAATTGTTTTCCAGGTAGTACAACGAATCAATTGAGTGGGAATCACATATTTTTTAATTATACGCCTACAGCAAATGGACTTATTAATATTGTACAAACTGTTACTAATTCATCTGGCGGTGGAGGTAACGGTTGTTATAATGCTTCTTCAAGTGTAATGGTTTTTGACAGTTGTGCCGATGTAGGTGTGAATTGTTTAGCTGCTACAACAACTCAAACTTCTGGAGCAAATTATGGAACTTGGGTAGGTCAAATTAACGATTTTTATGTAGTTGCAGGACACACTTATGTCATTGTAATGTCATCACCTTATCAACATTCTGAAACTTCAAATGCAAGTTTATGTTTTAATTTCACGGTAAGTAGTGCAACTTGTCCTTCACCATCTCCATCAGGAACAACTTATAGTAACTTAACAGAAACGAGTTCTAATTTCTCTTGGAATAATGTTGGGAATTTAGTGAACGAATGGAATTATATAGTTTTACCAGCATCTGCACCAGCGCCTACAGGGGCAACAACTGGGTTTAGTGTTTCGTCTGGTCCAACTGGTAATATTAATCAACCATCTGGAGTGCTTACTCCTAACACAGAATACAAACTTTATGTTCGTTCAGTATGCGGTGGAACACCAGGAAATTGGGCAGCAGGTTTTGCATTCAGAACTCCATGTAATCCTTTTGCTTTACCTTACTATACAGGATTTAATACAGGTGATGCAACAATAGATTGTTGGTCACAATTAAATTTAAATAACGATATCAACTTCTTTACTTTTGGTAATGATGCAGGTATTGGAGGTGGTCAAGAAGTAGCAAAAATTCGCCCTCAAGGCTCAAACGATATGTTGATATCTCCACAATTAACATTTGATGGAGTAACTCAAAAAAGATTAAGATTCAAATATAATATTTACGGAAATTGGGGTTCTTCAGCGAATCCAACTCCTGGACCTGGTTCTTTTGAAATTAAATATTCTGACTCTGGATCTGGTGCTTCAAACTTTACAAATACATTACTTCCTTTAGCATCTTATACTACAGGTTATAATTATATTGAAAAAATTGTACCAATACCAGGAGGGCTTACAGGTGATATAAATATTGCTTTTGTTTTACCAGCAGGTGCTACGCAAACAGGTGTTCAAACTTATTTTGAAGATGTATATATTGAAGATATGCCAGCTTGTTCTGAGCCTGCTTATCCAGTAATTACACCAGGTACTTTAACAACAAATTCAGTTGAAATTTCTTGGACAGCTGGATATCAAAATACACAATGGCAATTAGTTGCTCAACCTTTAGGAACGGGTACTCCAGTTTTACCAGGAGGACCAGGAGTTATCGTTTACAATAATGTAACTTCAAATCCATTTTTGTTAACAGGATTAGTGCCATCAACAAGATATGAATTTTACTTGAGAGCAGATTGTGGTGCTGCAGGGCAAAGTATTTGGGTTGGACCAATTAATTTTAATACCGTATGTATTGAACAACCAACTCCATATTATGAAAGTTTCAATGATGATGATGTTAACACGAAGAAATTCTGTTGGTCTACAAATAACGTAGACGGAGATCCTGCGAAATGGTCTATTAATGGAACAGAAGCAGTTATTCAACCACAACCGATTAACTTTTTTGAACCTTTTGTTTCTTATAATGATTGGTTAATTAGTGCTCCAGTTAATGCTGTTGGTGCTAAAAGATTACGTTTTAATTATAGAGTAATTGCTCCTCCAGGTCCTATCGGATTATTCCCTAGAGGTAATTTTGAAGTATTAATGTCATCAACACCAGATTTTGCAACATATACTACTTTGATTCCTTTACATGATTTTACAAATAGTTCTTTTGAAGAAGATGAGGTTTTATTTACAGGTACAGGAACAACTTATATTGCTTTCCGTTTACCACCAAATATGCCTAATCCAACAGAGACAGGTAGAGTAATTATTGATGATTTTATAATAGAAGATGCACCAGCTTGTCCGAATCCATCAGATTTAATGGCTACGAATATTACTCAAACAACAGCTAATTTAAGTTGGCTTATTGGATACCAAGAAACAAAATGGGAAATTGTACTTCAAGAAGTTGGAATTGGTGTTCCAACTGTTTCAGGAACTGAAGTATTTACTACACCAGCTTATAATCCTATTAATTTAACGCCAGATACGGCTTATGAATATTATGTAAGAGCAATCTGTATTTCTCCAGATATGAGTGAATGGATTGGGCCTTTCAAGTTTAGAACACTTTGTAATGCATTACCAACTCCTTTTATTGAAACATTTGATACAACTACAACAACAGAAACTTGTTGGACAGTTTATAATGGTAATGGAGATAGTAATACTTGGAACTTTAATCAAACAGTAAATCCGATTTTTGGTGACCAAATGGCTGCCTTGTTTACTGGATCAAATGGTAACAACAATGATTGGTTGATTACACCAACTATCACTGCACATGCCGGACAAAGATTACGATTCTTCTATAAAACATTATATAGTGATTATGAAGAAGATTTAAAAGTTATGCTTTCTACAACTGGAGTTGCCACAAGTGCATTTACTTCAAATATTATGTATGAAAATAACTTTACAACTACTATTGATGCAGCTGGAACTACAACAGGTTCTAATATTATTACTGTAGCTGATGGTTCGGGAGTTAGAGTAGGTGATATATTTTATATCCCTGGTTTCCCAATTCCTTATGCTACAACGGTTACAAATGTTAGTGGTAATACGATAACTGTTTCAAATGCAGCTACAGATACTTTTGCAGGACCATTACATATTGTATTTACTCATGATGTAATTAACAATGTTGTAGAAAAAGAAATGGTTATTAATTTAGATGATCATTATACTTTTACAGGAAATACGAATATTAATATTGCCTTCCATACACCTTTTTTCCCATCTAATCCATGGGGTTACAGAGGTCAGTATACTTTTATTGACAACGTAATTGTAGAAGATGTTCCGGCTTGTCCATCAGTAATTAATGTGATTACACAAAATATTGCAGATGTTACAGCTCAAACTAATTGGCAATCAACTGGTACAGAAGGATCTTGGGAAATTTCATTACAACCATTCGGAACTCCGGCTCCTGTTGGAAATACACTACCAGCTTATCTGCATACAACAAATTCTCATCCATATAATTTCACAAATTTAACTCCAGCTACACAATATCAATATTATGTTAGAGCTATTTGTAGTGGTACTTCACAAAGTACTTGGGTAGGACCATTTGAATTTACAACACGTTGTGATTTTTCAAATGTTTGTGAATATAAATTTACAGTTAGTAATGGTAACACAGGTCAGGTTTATAGAGCACTTCAAGTGAAACAAAACGAAACAGTAGTTCAGGAATTAACTTTCCCTGCTGTTGCACCAGGTCAGCCTTTATCTGTTGATTATTCAGTGTTTTTATGTAATGGAGTAGCTTTTGATGTGTATTGGGACGGATTCGGAAACGGATCACAATATTCACAAGCACAATTAGTTATTAGAGATCAATCTAATAATATTGTATGGACAAGTCCACAAGGATTAGGAGATATACATTCTAATATTTATTCAGGATTTGCAAGTTGTGGAACAATCACTTGTCCGAATCCAACCAATTTAGCTGTAAGTAACCAAAGTGTTCTATCATGGACAGCTGGAGGTTCAGAAACACAATGGGAAGTTTTTGTACAACCTGTTGAAAATGGTACGTTGCCACAAGCGAATAGTAATATTCATTCGGTGACTTTACCAACATATACACCAACTGCAGCTGCAGGTGATTTTGTAAACGGATTGGCAGGAACGTATGAATATTTTGTACGTGCAGTTTGTGGACCAAACAATAAAAGTCAATGGTTTGGACCAACAGTATTTGTCATCAACGATGAACCAACTACGGCTTTACGTTTAACTGCAAATACAGGAACAACTTGTGAAATATCTGGTATTGATGCTTCATTTATTGGAGCCACTCCATCTTCTGTACCAACAACTTGTGCAGGTGTGAATGGAGGAGATATTTGGTACGATTTTATTGCGACTTCAAAAATTCATAATATTGAATTAAGCGATTTTGGACCAGGAAGTTATTATCAATCTTCTGGTGATGGACCATGGCCAAAAATTATCATGTCTTTATACGAAGTTCAAACTGATGGTTCATTAGTTGAAAAAGCATGTAGCGACAATAATGTAATCTCAACAACCTATTCTTCTGAATTAATTGTTGGAAAAACATATAAAGTTAGATTAAAATTAAATAGTGCAATTGCAAGTGATAAAAGATTCCATATCTGTGTTACTACACCAGTAATGTGTGATTTAGATGCTTTTAATTACAGTTTTGAGAAGTTCCCAATGCAAACTGTATCAGGAATTACTTCTATAGTTGACCCAACAGTTGTTCCAGGTTGGAAAGTTAATACCGACTGGGGAAGTATGTTCTTCCTTGAAGGAAACAACATTGGTGTTACGCCATATGAAGGTGGACAATGTCTTCAATTAACACAAGATGGTGCTGCAGCTTGGGATCCAACTGATCCAAATATCAAAGGATTATACAGAGATTTCGAAACTTCTGAAATTCCAGTAATGGATTACATTTTTGCGAGTGCAACTAGAAATAGTGGTGGAACTAAAGTTCAATTATATGCAGGACCTCCAGCGGGACCATTTACAATGATTGCAGAAGATTATGCAAATAGTGTAAGTTGGGATTTAATTGCAGGAAGTTATAATACAAATAGTATTCCTACAACACGTTTTATTTTCCGTGTAGAAGGAAATGAAATTGGACATCTTTTAGATGCTGCGAACTTCAAACCAAATACAGATATTAAAACGGTAGATACAACATTAGATTGTGATCAATCAAGTATAAATGTGGAAGCAACTGGAATTGGAGAATGGGTTGCAAGCGCAACAAATCCATCAGTAGCCGTAATTGCTAATCCAACAAATACAACAACTGCAATTACAGGAATTAATACACCTGGAGTTTATACATTCTTATGGAAAACGCGTTATTGTGAAAAAGCAATTAATGTAACGCTTTCAGGATTTACTGAAGTGCCAACTGTAACTTCACCAGTTACTTATTGTACATCAGAAACAGCTACAGCTTTAACAGCTACAGCTCCTGCAGGTTATACTTTAATGTGGTTTACTGTACCAGTTGACGGAACAGGTGATGCAAACGCGCCAACTCCTTCAACAGCAACATTCGGAACAACATCATATTACGTTGCTTTAGTAAATGCAATTGGATGTGTAGGACCAAGAGTTGAAATTCAAGTTGTGGTAAACCAATTAATTACACCGGTAGTTCAATTTAATTATGATACTACAGAATACTGTGAAAACGGTGCTAATCCAGTATTAGTTCCTGCAGCAGGATTTACTTCTGGCGGTACATTTAGTGTAACACCAGCTGGTTTATCAATCAATACAAATACTGGAGCAATTGACTTACAAGGTAGTTCAGTAGGTACTTATGTAATTACTTATAACTTATTAAGTAATGGTTGTACTCAAAGTGGTACATCTACAGCAAATATTGAAATAATTAATGAAGTTACTTTCGATTTAGAAAGCGTTTGTGAAAATCAAATGTTATTGATAAATGTAATTCCTACTAATGGTTCAGATTTATCAAGTGTAGATTATACTTGGCAAGATGCAAATGGTTCTACTATCGGAACTAACGCTGCTCAGTTTAATGTAACTCAATATTTAGCATCAAATTCAAGTTTAACTTTCCCATTAACATTTACAGTTCTTGTTGATTCTGATGGTTGTGTGAATTCTGATGAAATTACATTAGATGGTAACAGTTGTGGAATGATTCCAAAAGGAATTTCTCCAAATGGAGATGGTGATAATGATACTTTTGATTTAACTGGTTTAGGTGTAAAAGAACTTTCTATTATTAATCGTTATGGAATGGAAGTGTTTTCTTTCAGTGGAAAATATACAAATCAATTTGTTGGAGATGCTAAAAATGGTAATCAATTACCTGACGGAACTTATTTCTATAGCATTTCTTTTGAAAATGGAAAAGCGGTAACAGGTTGGGTTTATATCAATAGACAATATTAATTAGTTGTTAGTAATCAGTCTGCTTAGGTAGTAGGTAAGTGGGCTGGTTCTAACTTTTACACTTAAAATTATGAAAATTTTTTATAAAAGAAATTTCATACTATTAATAAAAGAAAATAGAATTATGAAAAATAAAATAATAGCTTTTGTCATTTTTGCCTTGTTCACTTTGCAAGCAGAAGCACAACAAGATCCGCATTATACACAATATATGTATAATATGAATGTTATGAATCCAGCTTATGCAGGTTCTAAAGAAAGTTTATCAGGAAGCTTGCTATACAGACAACAATGGGTAAGTATTGATGGTGCGCCAAAATCGGCAACATTATCTATGCATAGTCCTGTTGGGAAAAAAGTGGGATTAGGTTTATCTGTCATTTCAGATAAAATTGGACCAGTAGAAGAAAACAATGTTTATGGTGACTTTTCATATACTTTAAATTTAGGTGGTGATAACCGTTTAGCTTTGGGTTTAAAATCAGGACTAACGTTTCATAAAGTAGGCTTGTTTAGTGAAATTGGTAACGGATATGTACAACAACAAAATGATGCTGCTTTTAGAGAAAACACAAGTAATATTTATTTCAATATTGGTTCTGGGGTATTTTATTATTCTAAAAAATATTACATAGCAGCGTCTGTTCCAAATATGTTAGAGGCGAAGCATTTAGTAGTAAAAGATAATGGTAGCGAATACCAATTTGGAAGTGAAAAACAACACTTTTTTCTAACAGGAGGTTATGTATTTGATCTTTCTACTAATACAAAATTAAAGCCATCATTTATGGCAAAATCAGCTTTTGGTACACCTGTTTCATTAGATCTTTCAGCCAATGCGTTATTCTATGAAAAATTTGAAGCAGGTTTATCATATCGCTTAGAAGATTCTTTCGGTGCGATGGTAAATTTTAAAGTTTCTCCAAGTTTAAGAATTGGTTATGCTTACGATCATATTACATCAGATTTGAATGTTACAACTCCAGCTTCACATGAATTTATGTTGTTGTTTGATTTAAATTCGATGAAAAAAGTATCTGTTTCACCTAGATTTTTCTAAAATTAAGTACGTAAAAAAATGAAAAAAACATATATAACATTAGGCTTAATCCTTTTATCTGGAATGGCAGTTGCTCAAACTCCTGCTGTTCAAAAAGCGAATCAACTTTTTGAGTCGTATCAATATGTTGGTGCAATCGAATCGTATCTACAAGTTGTAAATAGTAAAGAAGCTAATCAGCAAGTGTATCAAAATTTAGCAGATAGTTATTACAATATTTATAACACTACTGAAGCGGCAAAATGGTATGAAAAAGCAGTTCAAGGAAATGCAAATCCGGAAACGATTTTTAAATATGCACAAGTATTAAAATCTTTAGGAAATTATACAGAAGCTAACAATCAAATGTTGACATTTTCGAACTTAGTTCCAAATGATGTGAGAGCAAAAGAATTCAGTAAAAACCAAAATTATAAAACGTCTTTAGACAATGCTAAAACTTTGTTTTCGGTTACGAATACTTCTTTAGCAGATAATAAAAGTAACGATTTCGGTGCGGTTTTAACAAATAACAATGAACTGTTTTTTGTGAGCACAAGAAACAATTCTAAAATTGATAAATGGTCAAATGTGCCATATATTGATATTTTTAAAGCAACTAAAAATGCAGATGGAACTTTTTCTAAACCAGAAAGTGTAAGTGAATTAAATTCTGCTTTTCATGATGGACCAGTTGCTATTAGCGAAGATGGAAATACCATGTTTTTTGCAAGAGACGGTCATTCAACAAAATTGTATGAAAAAGATACTAAGAACAATGTAAAAGTTGGTCAATTAGGAATTTACAGAGCGGTAAAAGTGAATGGGAAATGGGAAATTAAAGAAGCTTTACCCGTAAATAGTACGTCGTATTCTGTGAGTCATCCAAGTTTAAGTAAAGATGGAAAAACGTTATATTTTACATCAAACATGCCAGGTGGAATTGGAGAAACTGACATTTGGAAAATTGCTATTACGGATAATGGTTATGGAAAAGCAGAAAATTTAGGTGCAAAAATTAATACACCTTCACGTGAAGCATTTCCTTTTATTACAGAGGATAATCAATTGTATTTTGCTTCAACTGGTTGGGCTGGTTTTGGTGGTTTAGATGTTTTTAAAGCAGATTTAAGCCAATCTTCAATTGCTGTAATTAATGTTGGAAAGCCAGTTAATACAGAAAAGGACGATTTTTCATTGAGTTTAAATTCAAAGTTAAATGTTGGATATTTTGCTTCGAACAGAAATGGAACAGATGCTATTTATCAAGCTACTCCAATTTGTGGAACTGATATTTTGCCTTTAGTTACAGATGCAAAATCAGGAAAAGCTATTGGAAAAGCGGTAATCACTCTTTTAGATGCTAACAATGTTGTGGAAACAACTTTAGAAACGGATGATTTAGGAAAAGCACTTTATCAATTGAATTGTGATAAAAATTATAACATTCAAGTTGCAGCAAATAACTACGGAACTGTGGTTTTGCCAATTGCTAGAACTAAAGAAAATAAATTACAAATTCCTGTAGAATTAGTTCCTAATGAAGTAATTGTTACAGATACAGAAGTGCTTTTAGGTGATGTGTATTTTGAATTTAATAAATCGAATATTACACCTTCAGGTGCGGATCAATTAGACAAATTAGTGAAAATAATGATGGAAAAACCAGCTATGGTGATTTCAGTAAAAGCACATACCGATTCAAAAGGTAATGCGAAATATAATTTAAAATTATCTGAGCAACGTGCTCAATCAACTGTTCAATACATCATTTCAAGAGGAATTAGTAAAGAACGAATTTCGGGTAAAGGTTTTGGATTTACAGAACCAAAAATTGACTGTGGAACGAATTGTACTGATGAGCAAGATGCTATCAACAGACGTTCAGAATTTATTATTGTGAAGAAATAGTTCGTTAATAGAACTATCCTTTTTTGAATTTATTTTTTAAAACTAATCTTATTTTTTAAGATGAGTTATTGTAATTAAAAGAAAACCCAGATGAGACTATTAAGATCATTTATATTATTTTTATTTGCTACTTCAGCAGCATTTGCTCAACTACCTAATGATTGTGTGAATGCAATTACAATTTGTGGAAATGGAACTTTCAGTTCTAATGCTTCAGGTTATGGAGTTCAAGAAGTTGCTGGCTGTAGTGGTTTTGAACATAATTCAATTTGGTTAAAAATTAATATTGTAAATGGAGGAACATTAGGTTTTAATTTAACACCTACTAGTACATCCTTAAATGTTGATTACGACTTTTGGGTATATGGTCCTGATGATCCTTGTAATGCATTAGGGTCACCAATTAGATGTTGTACAACTAATCCAATATTAGCTGGTGTTAGTACTGTTACAGGAATGGCTGCGTTACCTTTAAGTACAACTTCAGGTCCAGGAGCAAATGGAAATGGTTTTGTGCGTTGGTTGGATGTTTTACCGGGACAATCCTATTATATTGCTATTGACAGACCTGTTGGAGATGGTGGTTTTCAACTACAATGGACTGGAACAGCAATGAATGGTAGCGGTGCTTTTCCATCTCCTCCTACAGCAAATTCTTTAGGAGAAATAAAATCTTGTAGTAATAATGCAAATATTGGAATTTTTGATTTAAATAGCTTAAGAAGTCAAATTAATTCTGACTTAATTAGTAATACTATAAGTTTTCATTTAACTAGTGCTGATGCTACTGATGGAATAAATCCTTTGCCAAGTATCTATGGGAATACATCAAATCCACAAACCATTTATGCTAGAGTAAAAAATAATTTTTCTGGGTGTTTTACGATAACAAGTTTTCAATTAAAAGTGTATCAAATTCCAGACGCAACAGTTTCAACACCTACTCCTAAGATTTGTTTTAATGGAAATAGTGTTGTTACTTTTAATGGAACACCAAATGCTATTATTGAATATACGGTTAATAACGGACCAACACAGACTGCAACGCTAAGTAATACTGGTGTTTTTCAAATAACAGGACAGTTACTTGCTACAACAACTTATAAATTAACATTAGCCAAAATTGTTGATGCTTCCAATACAACTCTTTGTTCAAAAGTGTTGAATAATTCGGCTACTGTTACAGTTTCACCTCTGGCTACTGCAACAATTTCAAATTTAGGTACGATTTGTTCTGATGCCATTCAAACTTTAACTTTTAATAGTTTGGCGAATGCAACAATTAATTATACAATTAATGGTGGAACGAATCAAACTGCAGTTTTAGATAATACAGGACAACTTCAAGTTAATTTATCAGGATTAGCTCCTGGAGATTACACGGTTTTAATTTCAAGTATTACGGAAGGAACAATTCCAAACTGTACTACTAATGTTAACATTTCAAGCACTTTTTCGGTACAACCTGTTTTGTTTGCTGATATTGCGGTAAGTAGTTCGGTGGTTTGTTCTGGAACTTCTGCAACAATAACTTTTACAGGAACACCAAACACAACAGTAACATACAAAGTCAATGGAGGAGCTAATCAAACAATTTCTTTAGATAATTCAGGGACAGCAAGTATAACAACTTCAGCATTGGTTGCTAATCAAACATATGATTTAGTTAATGTTTTTACTTCAGCTCCAGCATGCTCCAAAACAGAAACAGATTCGGTAACAATTACGGTAATTACACAACCTACTGTTACTAGTTTTACAGGAACTACGGCAATTTGTTCAGGTACTTCTACAAATTTAACTTTTGTTGGAACTCCAAATGCTACAGTTACTTATTCTAATGGCACCTCAGATCAAACAGTAGTATTAGATGGTTCAGGAAATGGAATTGTTTCGGTAAATCCAACAACAACTACAACATATAGTTTGGTAAGTATTTCAATTGCTAGCACTCCAATTTGTTCTAATTCAGCTTCTGGAAATGTGGTTGTAACTGTTAGTAACACACCAGTAGCCGGAACTGATGGAACTATAACAATTTGTGAAACGAGCTCAGCTACTATTGATTTATTCAGCTTAATATCTGGAGAACAAACAGGAGGAACTTGGTCAAGAAATACTGGAACAGGTGGAATATTTAATCAAGCTGCAGGAACATTTACACCAGCGGTTGGCGCAACTACTTCTACTTTTACATATACATTAATAGGAACATTACCATGTGTAAATGTTTCAAGTTTAGCAACTATAAATATTAGTCCACAACCCAATGCAGGAACAGATTCAGGAGGTTTATTATATTGTGAAACGGATTCTTCAGTAATAGATTTATATAGCTTAGTTATAGGAGAACAATCAGGAGGAACTTGGACAAGAACAACAGGAACTGGCGGAACATTTAATGCAGCGGCAGGTACATTTACATTATCAGTTGGAGTTACAAATTCTTCATTTACCTATACAATTTCTGGTTTTGCTCCTTGTATTTCTGATTCAAGTGTTGTTTCTGTAACCATTGCACAACAACCAATTGCAGGAACAGATGGGGTTATTTCTGTTTGTGAAGTAAGTTCTACAGCAGTTGATTTATTCAGTTTAATTACTGGAGAACAAACTGGTGGAACATGGACAAGAACAGGAGGTATTGGCGGAACATTTGATGGAGTTGCTGGAACATTTACACCAGCATCAGGAGCAACAAATTCGGCATTTACCTATACTTTAATTGGAACACTTCCTTGTGTTAATGATTCAAGTTTAGCAACTATAAACATTACGCCACAACTTATTGCAGGAACAGATGGCTCAACATCTATTTGTGAATCGAGTACTACAACAATTGACTTGTTTAGTTTGATTACTGGAGAACAATCTGGAGGAACATGGACAAGAACAACAGGAACAGGAGGAACGTTTAATCAAACTTTAGGAACATTTACGCCAGCAGTAGGAGCAAATTCAAGTTCTTTTACTTATACTTTATTGGCAACTTTACCTTGTTTAAGTGATTCAAGCGTGGCTTCAGTTACCATTAGTCCAGCTCCAACAGGTATTGGCATTTTGGGTAGCACAACAACATGTGCAGGAATTCCAGTTAATTTAACTGTTACTGCAACTCCCGGAACAGTTATAACTTGGACAGCAACTCCGGGAACATCAAGTTCATTTACAATTGGAGCTTCAGGAAGTAACGTGATTTCAGTTTCACCAACAGTAAATACAACTTATACTTTAACTAGTGCAAGTTTAAATGGATGTACGATTCCGGTTGTAGGGCAAAGTGCTACAGTAATGGTTTCAGCGACACCACAATTTGTTACTCAAATTCCAGATATGACTATTTGTAATGGCGAAATATTAAATATTGCTTCTCAGTTAACAAGTACAGTTCTGGGAGCTACTTTTAATTGGAGTGCTTCCTATTCAAATACTATTGGAAAAGATAATCTTGGAAATATAATTACATCTGGAGATGAAAATAATATTGATCAACTTGTAAGCTTAACTAATAATTTACAAGGCGGAACCATTACAATTCTGGTAAATCCACAAATTGGAAGTTGTTCTGGAGATTCACAGCAAATTGTAATTAAGGTAAACCCAATTCCTACAATTATTTCTACAGTTGCAGATAAAACAACTCTTTGTAATAATGAATTTGTAACAATTACATCAAATAGTAATCCAGTTGCAACAACATACAATTGGCAAATTAATACTGCTAATGGTGTTCAAATTGTTGGAGGAGCTACAAACGGAAGTTCAGTAACCGGGATTATTAATTTACAATTAGTTTTAACGAATCCGTTAGTTGCAGGAACTATTAGTTTTGATTTTACACCATTTAACGGAATTTGCACAGGAGCAACAGTTTCTAATGCAGTAACGATTACAGTAAATCCAATTCCAGGAAGTCCAATCGGATTGCCACAACCTGAAATTTGTAGTGGAGAAACTACAAACATAAACGTATCGGAAAATTTACTTATTCCTGGTACTCAATTACAATGGGAAGTTATTGCTTCAAATAACGTAACAGGTTTTTCTCAAACAGGAATTGGTTTAGCGCCAATTTCAATTCAGGATGTGTTAGTGAATATTTCAGATGTACAAGGTTCTGTGACTTATAGAATTACTTCTGTGATTGGACAATGTGAAGGCTCTTTTACAGACATTATCGTATTAGTTAATCCGTTACCAAAACCAAATTTAGTTGATGGATATATTTGTGTAAATCAAACTACAAACGTAGCCTACCAAAGTTATATTTTAGATACGCAATTATTGAACCCAGATTTCACATACGATTGGTTTGTGTTAAATACAACGACTGGTGCTTATGATGCTTTAGCAAGTGCAAATACATCAACATATGAAGTAACTATACCAGGAACTTATCAAGTAATAGTTACAAATACAGTAACTAATTGTCAGTCGGTACCAGTTCAAGCTATAGTAACTACAGTGTATCCAGCAACAGCATTTTCAACAATAGTATCAGATGCTTTTTCTGATAATACTACAATTACTGTAACAGTAAATCCAATTGGAACGGGTAATTTAATTTACTCTTTAGATGGAGGTGCATGGCAAAGTTCGAATGTGTTTACTGGAGTAGAAGCGGGTTCACATGAGGTTATGGTGGAAGATTTAGAAGGATGTACGAATCTAACAGAAGAGATAGAAGTGATAGATTATCCTAAATATTTTACACCAAATGGAGATGGAATACATGATACTTGGAATGTTCTTGGTTTAAATCAGGCAGGTGCGAAATTATATATATTTGATAGATATGGTAAATTGATAAAACAACTAAATCCATCAGATGGTAGCGTTGGATGGGATGGAACTTATAACGGACAACAAGCGCCATCATCAGATTATTGGTTCACAATTGATTTTGCAGAAAACAACCAACAAAAACAATTTAAAGCTCATTTTTCGTTAAAAAGATAATATTTAAAATCTATAAAAAAGCCCGTTCGAATTAAAAAAAGAACGGGCTTTTTAGTTTAAAATTCAAAGTCGAGTTGCAATTTGTAACTCGACTTTTTTTATGGTAATTATAACTCAATAATTTAATTATTGAGTATTTACTTAATAAATAAAATAAAACAACGTTACGGGAAAGCCGTAATTGTTTAAATAACTTAATTATACTTTTGCGCGCAAATCAAAATTAATATGTTAAAACACTTCTCAGCAGTACTTATCTTCTTTATAAGTCTAAACTCTTTTAGCCAAGCAGATTACATTAAAAATAACGCTACCTTATGGTTGAAAAACGATTCGGTTTCCAATTGTTTGAACTATAATTATAATTGTTCTTTAACTCAATTTGAAGATAATTATAAAATTTATAGTAATCAATTTTCGTTTTTTATAGCATACAAAACGGATAATAATGTTGAAAAAGATATTGTTTCATTAAAATATGGAAATAAAACTATAAAAATTTCCAATAAAAATGTTTTAAAACAAAATGAAACAATTACAGTTTTAGACAATAATAAAAATGCTAAAATTGTTAGCTACTTACATAATGATGCCACTTTTTCAAAAAAAGGGAAATTGCTTATTGATTTAGCTAGTAATAAAGAGGAGAGTATTTTAGAAATTATCTTTATTCCTAAGGTAATAAGCAAATTAAATAGAGAGAAAATTGAAACGTATTTGTCATTAAAATATGGTTTTTCATTATCTGAAAATCAATACTATAGAAGTGTAAAAAATGATACAATATGGAATCCTGTTTCTTTAGCATCTTACTCAAAAGATGTTACTGGTATGGGTAGCGATAGTGAAAATTTTTATGCTGCAACAAAAAGTTATAATCACAACCTTCAAGGGTTAGTGATTTCTACAGATAGCAAATTTTCAAATAATAATTATGCGTTGTGGGGTCATAATGGTAAAGCTAAAATGATAGTAAATCATAATGAGTTATCAACTGAAAATTATAAAATTTGGCATTTTAATAAGAGCTCAGAATCTATAGATACAAGATCTTTTAAATTAAAAATTAAAAAAGAATTACTAAATAGCGTTATTGATACTTTGTTAGTGAATGAGAGAATTTATTTATATGTATCTCATGATAATTCTCAAGAAGCAATTGATTTGTTTTCTGGAAAGCATTATGTAGGTATTCTTAATGCTGAAAAAGATATCGTTTTCGAGAATGTTAATTTACTAAATAATTCAAGATTTATTTTAATTAAAGCTCCAGAAATGCATATTTTCTCAAGAACTTTAAGTGAATGTGACCAACCAACGCAACTTTATTTAGATTTTGTTGATGGTAATTTTCCATTTAATCTTACGGTAAGTAATGATAAGATTAGTAAAAATTATCACGTTGAAAACTCAAAATACATCATTAAAGATTTACCAGAAGGAAAATACACTATTGAAGTAGTTGATACTTACAAAAACAAGAAAAGTATTCAGGTAGAATTAAAAGATGAAAATAAATTAGAACTTAAATTAAAAGAAAGCTGGAATTTAAATGAAAATAATATGGTGACTATTACACCAGAAGTATTTAAATCGGATAAAGCACTTCAATATACTTGGAAAAAAGACAATCAAACAATAGGAACTGAAAACACGATTCAATTAGAAACTGAAGGAGATTATGTTTTAGAAGTTACTAATGGTTCTTGTGAAGATAAGTTTGATTTTAAAGTAGTTTCAAACCAAAATAGTTTTATCACATTATATCCTAATCCAAGTAAAACAAACGAAGAAGTTACACTTCAACTATCAAAAAAGACTAACGAATTTGTCGAGGTAAAAATTAACGACATTAATGGTAAATTAATTCAGCAATTAAACTACGATAATTTGAATACGGATATCATAAAGTTACGCTTCGACTTTTCAGGTGTGTATTTTGTTAATTTAAAAACGAAGGAAGACAATAAAGTTTTTAAAGTTATCATTAATTAAAACTCGAAACAACAACACAATTCTTTATAAATAAATTCATTTCCCATAAATATGTATCATTTTTTTAAAAACAACAGAGTTAACAAATACTTTGTTTATTTCTTATTATTAAGTTTCTTTAATTCGGGCTATTTTGCTTATTCGAATGAATTGATGAAAAACTACATCAAAGTTAAATTGAATCCGCAAACCGTAAATCATTATGTAGGTGGTAATAGTCAAATTGCTTTTAATCCTTCAGACATTGTTAATAATAATTCTACTTCTAACATTGATAGTAAAATTGATAGTAAAAAAGGATTAGGAACGAAAATCAAATTCGAAAACAATACTACTAATATTGTATACGCTTCTGACTTAAATGAAGGAAGTATTGGAGTTACTAAAAAAGGAGATTTTGATTTTATTTACGATAACATTTTTAAAGTAAATATTAATGAAAATGACCTTTCTGGAAAAGAAATTTATTTATCATATGATATAAAAGGGATTGATAAATCAACATTACCTTCAAGAAGTGTGAACTTTAATAAAGTTGTTGGAGGTTATGTGGTGAAATTTTCTAACGAATGGCAAAATGTGGAAGAAAAAATTAGCGCTTCTTGGTTAAAAAATGGTTTAAATACAATCTTTTTTACTTTGCCAAATCAAGCATTATATAACTACAAGATTAAAAATCTTAGAATTGCGATTAGAGAAAATGTAAATTCTAATCATTTAATTGAATTAAAGAACCTAATTGGTTATAAAAATGAGGATAAGAACATTTATTTAAATGGTTTTGTTAATGTATCAAATCAAATTGAAAACTCAGGTTATACTTTAAGGGCAAATGGGAAGCCAATTAAAATTACAGACAATCAGTTTGAAGATAAACTGATTAATATTGACAATAAAAATGTTGAATTAAAATTATTTAAGAATAATATATTAATTGATAAAATTGATGTAAAAGCTACTGAATTTATTAAAGCGGATAGAAATTATGATTTAGAAACATTAGATTCTAAATTGAATTCGAATAATAGCGTTGTTAAAAACTATGCAGAATATGAAACTAAAAAATATGCAATTGAAGAATTAAGACATATTGATATTCCTCAATTTGAATCAAGTTTCATTAATGTTACTAAAAATAAAACGGCTTATAGAGTAAATAATTTAAAAGTTAAAGATTCTACAGCTTTTAAGTTATTTATAGAATATGACTCTCTTTTAATTCCAAACGGTTATACTGAAAAAGACATTCAAACCTTCCATTTTGATAGAGATTATAAGAAATGGATTGCCGTTGAAAAAGATAGTTTAATTGAAGATATAAGTGTTGTTGTAGCACTTTCAAGTAAAGATGGTGATTATGTGAATGGTATTGTTCAAGCACCTGAAAGTCCACAAACAAGTTCATTCACACCAACAATGATGAATGATATTAAAGCAGCAGATCCAACTTCTGGAATGACATTAATGAGTCCACCTGAAGTTTCACAAAAAGGAGATGCAAACCTTGGTTATCCAATTAAAATTCCATCAGGAAGAAATGGCATGCAACCAAGTGTTAGTGTAAATTATAATAGTGATGGTGGAAATGGATGGTTAGGTTTAGGCTGGGGAATAAATACACCTGCAATAACAATTGATACGAAGTGGGGTGTGCCAACATTTGATCCTATTGAAGAATCTGAGATTTATAATTTAAATGGGGAACAATTAATGTACCCAAAAGTTAAACTTTCAAAGTATGTTTCAGTGGATTGGATGCCAAATCGACATATTGAAGTTGATGGGATTTATCAAACCAATCCACAACAACGAGGAACAATTGAAAAACAATTTACCCCAAGAAAGCAAGGTAGTTTTGCAAAAATTGAAAGAAAAGGACTAACTCCTTCAAATTATTATTGGAAAGTTACTTCAACAGACGGAACTGTAAGTTGGTATGGAGGAAAAGATGGTGTAGTTGAAAATAGTGTTATTAGAGATTCTCAAAATAATATTGTCCATTGGGCATTACATATGGTTGAAGACGTGAATAGTAACAATATTAAATATGAATATAACAATTCTATTTATAATACTACAGATTCATATTACGAAAATTTAAATGAAGGTAAAGTTTTTTATGTTAAAGAAATATTTTATACTGGATTTAATGGAAGTATTGGGAATTATAGTGTAGAATTTGTATCTGACAATGCTGCAATTAGAAATAATCCAATAATTAATGCTAAAAATGGAGTCAAACAAATTGACATCTATTTATTAAAGCAAATTAATGTTAAGAATAATAATGAATTAATTAGAAATTATAAATTTAATTATATTACAGGTAAGTTTAATAAAACCTTATTAGAATCTGTTGCAGAGTTTGATAAGAATGATATTGAATTTTATAAACATAAGTTTAATTATTATGATGATGTAGGTACAGATGCTCTTTTTGAAACCCCTAAATTTGTAAACATTCCTTCTTTAGAGTCACCTACTCCAAGTTTTACATTAGGTTATGGGTTATTAGGTGCTTCAAGAATAAATACAACTCAAACACTTGAAGCTGGCTGGGAAATAAGACCTGCTATTGGCTTTGAAATTAATTGGAGAAAAGTTTCAAATAATCCTGCTAAAACAGTAATGTTCGGCTTACCTTTTGGAGCTAGTTATCCAAGAAGTAGAGGGATTATATCCATGGCTGATTTAGATGGTAATGGTTTGGATGATATTATATATAAACATGCTGATGGAATTAGCTACAGACCATGTTATGTTGATATTAATACTAATGTTGTTAGTTATGGTAATGTAATTAATATTTCAGGAATAGATGCTTTTTACAGAGGAGAGGGTAAAACACAAAATAAATTTTTTCAATCTTGGGATTTAAAAGTTGGTTTACCTTGGGGGAAAAATAATTTTCACATCGGTAGTAGACGCTTTATTTCAAAAAATTATACAGATGTTTACTTTACTGATGGAAACGGAGATGGATTGATAGATATTGTAAAGAATAATAATGTGGTATTTAACCAAGGATTAAATGTCGATGGATCTAATAATTTCTCATCTTCAAGTGCGAATACACCAAATATGCTAATTACTGCAGAATCAGATACAATTCCTGGAATTCCAGTTAGAGATGAAATTACTGATGAATCTGGTTTTGAAGCTGTCAGAGTTTGGGTTGCACCCAAAGCTGGTACAATTAAAATAACTGATATGCTATCAATAGAATCAATAAATGGATCTGTTGCTAAATATTCTATTGAAACTTCAAAAAGTTCAATCAATAATGGTATTCCGTTTAGATTATATTTTAAAAAATTAACTGCAAATGCTCCAGATAATATTCATAATTTAGAAATAACAACTTACAATGGTAATAATCCTCAATTAGGTTCAAATAATAATAGTGTTTTATCTGTTGAGAGAGGTCAAAGAATATATTTCAGACTTAACTACAAGGATCAAAATGATACTTCAGTTGTCAATTCTAACCCAATAGTTGAGTATATAAATGAGCAAAATCCAGCAACATTTTTAAAAGACGAAAATCAAATCAATCATTTAGTTAACAATCATAACACTGCATTTTTATTAAACGACAATCAACTATATTCAATACCTAGTAGTGGTAATGTAAAAATTGAATGGGATCCAATAATATTAAATACCCTTAGTGATGAAGTTACCTATAGAATAATAAAAGTAACAAGCGAAAGTGAAGAACTTCCAAACCCAGGTGATAATACACCAGAAAATAATTCTTCAAATAATATGACACCTGATATTGAAGAGGTTATTTTTAAACAAACGGTAACGGCTAGTAATGACACTTCAAATCCTCAAGAAATAAGACCAGAAAGTAACCAAGCAAGTTCATTAAATGTAAGTAACCCATTTTCCGTAAATGTTTGTCGAGCAGAAGAGGGAAAACCTTCATGTGCAGTTGATTTTAAATTTGAAGTCTATTCAGATTCAAATCAAAAATGGACAGATTTACAATGGAAACCTAAGTTGACTTTTACTCCAGATGAAATTACGGATACAAATAACATTACTGTAAGATACCCAATTGCAGATCATTCTGTTTATAAAAGTACTTTTGTTAAAAAAATGGCTCCAGTTGTTGGTTGGAATACACCAAACTCAGCAGTTGTTTATGGTATTAAACCGAGAACATCAATTAATATTGGTGTTAATGAAAATGCCATTTTTAATATGGTTGTTAAAAAAAATGGCCAATTTGTTGGTAAAACAATGATTACTATTGTAGATGGAGATGTTTATTCTGATAATAGCCCAATACTTTTTGAAGGACCTTTAAATATTAATGATACTAATTCTCAATTTGAATATACCGTTGGTTTTTACACTGACGATAAAGAGGATAGTGAAGTAATAAATAAATATTTATTCGCAACTAATAATATGCCAGCATTAGTTGGTTATGATCTTGAATATCCAAATACTCTTCCGGAAACTGATGCTAGTTATTTACCAATACAGGTTGATAATTGTTATAATTCATTGCAAAAATTTGGTACCATGTACAAAGAGTGGGGGCAGTTTTTTTATAATGATGATTTAGATTCTTCAACTACAATACCATCAGATGATTATGGTAAACTATTAAATAAAGATATTATTGATAAAAATTATAGTATAAATCAAGACACTTTTGGAACTTTTTCAGAATGTGATCAGCCTAGTGATGAAAATAATATAGACGCTTATGTAGAATGCACCTCAAATTCGGCTGTCAATAATTTGAATTTAAATGATATTAATCCTGACCAAATTCCAGACGACCCATCTAATCCAATATATCAAGAAATAAATCCTGCGTTCTTACTAGCAATACCAACTCGTAACTATGTAAATACTATAGAAGATGAAAAATGGAAAGGTTTGTTTGATACCCAATTTACTTCTTCAACAAAATTTAAATCTGGAAATTTTAGTGGTTCTTATTATGACACTATTTTTCCTAACGAAGAAGCTACTGGAGATGTTTTAATTCAAGCTAATTTACAAACAGGTATGCCTGCCATTACAAAATTGGTTGAAAGTTCTTCAGTTTCTAAAAATTTAGGATGGTCTAATCCAAATTTTTTCAATAATGCAACCCTTTCAAGATCCCATTCAAGATATAGTGAAGAAGTAAATAATTTCATGGATATTAATGGCGATTCTTATCCAGATATTATTAGTGCAAATAATGTGAAATTTACAAATAAAAGAGGTGGTTTTTACAATTCTATTGCTCATGGTTATGGTGTAATTAATTCTTCTAAAAATGTAGGAGTTCGATTTAGTAGCAATAGTGATGGAATAGCAATGGGAAGAAAAATGTTGGGTAAAAAAGCATTTAATACAGATAGAGGAAAAGCAGCAGCAACAGCAAGTATACCTATTGATGTTAATTTTTATAATAATAATAGAGAAAATCTATTTTGGGTTGATTTAAATGGTGATGGTCTTTTAGATAGAGTAAAGGAAGATGATAACCAACAAGTGAAGTGTCATATTAGTAATGGTAAATCAAGTAATATGAATTTTACTAATTATGCATTTACAAAAACAAATGAGACTAAACCAGGCTTAGTGTCTACAGGTTTAAATGTTGGTTTAAGTCTAATTTTTAACAGTGTAAATCCAGATAATCTTCCATTACAAGTCGATTTTAATCTTGGTTATGCAAATCAAAGTAATACCACAAAAACTACTTTTCAAGATATTGACGGCGATGGACTAACTGATTTACTTAATGTCAGTAATGGTGAAGGAACCTTTAATATTAATAATGGTAATGCTTTTTCAAGTGAACAAATAAATTTACAATATGTAAAAGAAAATGTTATTACTTTAGACCAAGATAATAGAACATCTTCATTAACAGTTTCAGGCTCTGCAAGTAAATTTTGGGCTTTAGCTTCTTGGTTTAAATGGCCTAAGTGGTTAAAAATATTTCATGTAAAAGTTGGAGGTACAGTAAGTGGTAGTGCAAGTTTATCGTTATCTCATGGTAATAAAACATTCAAAGACTTTAATGGTGATGGATTTGTGGATTATGTCGAAAGAGATGGTAATAATTTAAAAGTATATTATTCTCGTATTAAAAGAACAAATAAACTTCAAACCGTTACTAATCCTCTTGGAGGTACTTTTACAATCGATTATAAAGCACAACCTGTAAGTGTTAACAATCCTCGT
Organism: Bacteroidota bacterium; assembly: GCA_040385445.1. GTDB lineage: Bacteria > Bacteroidota > Bacteroidia > Flavobacteriales > Flavobacteriaceae > Flavobacterium. The sequence continues at coordinate 70,962 of JAZKHI010000018.1, forward strand.
GCTAAATGGGCTATGTCATTTGTTTCTGTTCATGATGGTAGAAATTTAGTTAATGATGGAGACGATACTTTTTCAAAATCATTTAAGTATGAAAATGCAAAATATGACCGCAGAGAACGTGCTTTTTATGGCTATGAAACTGTAGAAGTTCATGAGAAGTTAGATGCTGATACATCTAGAAAATCTGTTACTAAGTACCATAATTCTAGTTATTTCTTAGAAGGATTAGTAAAAGAAACAGCTGTTTATAAAACTGTTAATGATGTCTCAGAACTATATTCTAAAACAGAGAACACCTATGAAATAAAAGCAACTACTTCGACTGGATTATTGGAGATAAATACTACTCAACCTTTAACTTTTGATGTTGGAGGAAAAGAAGGTAGAAGACAAGCTGGGGTTTTATTAACAAAAACAGTTAATAGCGTTTATGAGTTTGGAACAACACCACTTACTTCAGAAATTGTTTTCAAATATGATGCTTACGGTAGAGTTTCAGAATATACGAATAAAGGTAATATTGCTTATAATACAGATGATTATAAATCTGTAATTACTTATCATACAGGTTTAAATAATAACCTGATTAGTATTCCTAAACAGATACAAGTTTTTGATGGAGCTACTCTTTCAAATTTAGTAAGACAACGTGAAGTAACTAGTGTGAATTCTAATACAGGGTCTGTCCTGTCTGTTAAAGCCTTACTAAATAGTAGTAATGAATTTGCTCAAACTAACATGACATATGATACATATGGTAATCTGAAGACAGTTGTTTATCCAACAGCTAGTGCAGGACAAATGTCTTATACTTATAAGTATGATACTGTTTTAAATAAATATTTAATAGAGGTGGAAGACGCAATGGGTTACAAATCTTCTTCTGTTTATGATTATAATTTTGATACAATTCTAAAAAATAGAGATATTACTGCTAATGAGATAAATTATCAATATGATGACTTAGGGCGTTTAACAAAAATAATTGCTCCTAAAGAGAATACTAATAATCAAGCCGATTATACAATTTCGTTTGCCTATATGCCAACGTATGCTCAATTGCAAGCGAATACTAATTATGCTTCATTTGTTTCGCAAGATTATTTTACACCGTTTGCAGTAACCAAGCATTATGACAAGCAACATCCAACTGATCCAATTGAAACGGTTAATTTTGTTGATGGTTTAGGAAAAAATATTCAAGTTAAAAAAGACATTGAAGTTAATACTGGTACCCCACAAAGTCCAAACTATAGTCAACAAATGACTATTTCAGGATATACAACTAATGATGTTTGGGGTAGAACAATCAAAACGTATCAGCCTCGTGGTGAAAATAAAGACACTGCTATTAATTTTATATTGAATCAAGCTGTCGTGCCAAATGCTCCTTCAAGCAGTATTGAATACGATGTTTTAGATAGAACAACAAAAACTATTGATTTTGAAGGAAATGTGAGCAATATGAGTTATGCTATTGCAAATGATCCTTATGGAATATTAGCTTTTAAAACCAAAAGTATTGTTCAACAAAACGCAACTACACAATTAATTAACGAATCATTTACAGATGTTAAAGGACAAAATATTTCAACTTTAAACGCTGGTAGTATTAAAACAAGATTTGTTTATGACGCTATTGGTCAATTAAAATCTTATACGGATGATGAGAACATTATTACAAAGTATAAGTATGATTTAGCCGGAAGAAAATTGGAAGTGAATCATCCAGATAATGGCGTAACTAAATATATCTATGATGTTGCCAGTAATTTAACCAAAATTCAAACATCAAATCTAGGGATACAAAGTCAATTTATTGAATATACATATGATATTCTTAAAAGACCAACTCAAATTAAATATCCAAGTTTAGGAGGTGTTGATAATGTTGCCAATGTTACCTATAGTTATGGTTTGCCAAATTGTGGTTATAACAAAGAAGGCAGGTTAATTACGCAAATTGATGCAACGGGTAGTCAAGAGTTTGAATATGGTATTATGGGTGAAACCACTGCAATAAATAGAATTATTCAAGCTCCAAATTTACCAACTCGTATTTTTACTACAGAATTTGAATATGATAGTTTCAATAGAATTCAAAAACTAATATATCCTGATGGAGAAAAAGTAAGTTATTCTTACAACAAAGGTGGAAATTTAAATAAAATGACAACTCAAATTAACGGAGCAGCTTATGACTACATTAAGCAAATTGATTACGATTATTTTGAGCAAAAAACATACATGAAGTATGGTAATAATACGGAAACATTTTATAATTATACACCTGATCAAAGAAGATTAAATACTTTAAAAGTAAAAGCGTCGAGTGGACAAAACATGTTCAATAATACATATTCTTATGACAAAGTAGGTAATATTACAAAAGTTATAAATGATGCAACTCATAATACGACTAATTATATGGGTGGTATTTATGATAATGATTATAGTTATGACAATTTGAACAGATTGACTGTTGCTAAAGGTTCATTTACAGGTTTTATTTCAAGAGGTACTGGTCATAATAAAAAGGCTTATGAACTTTCAATGAAATACAATACGACGCATGGCATCACTCAGAAAAAACAATTACATACTTCACATGGCTATATGCCAATGTATGAAAACACTTATACTAATGATTATGAGTATGAGCAAGGAACACATAAAGTTACAGCGATTACAAATACCGAAAATAGTACATCAGAATATTTTGAGTACGATGCAAATGGTAATATGTTACAAAGTAGTAATTCTGATGGGTTTAGAAAAATGTATTGGGATGAATCGAATCGTTTAAGAGTAGTAAATGATAATAACGAACAATTGCAACATTATATTTACGATGCTGCTGGTGAACGTATTTTAAAAGCCAGTTCACAAATGGAATCGGTTTACGAAAACGGACAAATAGATGCGACTTCTACAACTATGGGACTTTACACTACGTATGTAAATTCTTATGTAGTTGTTGATGCCAATCAGAAATATAGCAAGCATTATTTTAATGGTTCTCAGCGAGTAGCTTCTAAAATAGGAGACCAAGATATTTCTATCTTTGAAATAGAATCTGAACCATTGAAACAACAAATGGGAGCAGAAAATAAGGTTCCTGAAAATGCGAAGGCAACTGATTTCAATGCGTTGAAAAACTTACAAATTACCGATTTCAATTATTATCTAGGTAAAACTACAGAGAATGGTAAAAAAGTAAAAGTTAAATATACCGAATATAAAAAAGAAGAAAAGCAAGCTGAAAGTACATCAGTAAAAGCGTCTGAAAGTAACGCTCAAATGGCTACATTACCTGAAGTTTATTATTATCATAGTGATCATTTAGGTACTGGAACATTTTTATCGGATGGAAATGGAAATCCTTATCAATTTTTCTTAAATTTACCATTCGGAGAAACGATGATGGAACAACATAGTTACACGGGCGATTACACAAATAAGTATAAATTCAGTGGAAAAGAGTTAGATGAAGAAACTGGGTTTTACTATTTTGGAGCAAGATATTACAATCCAAAGTTTAGTATTTGGTTAAGTGTTGACCCGTTAGCGGAGAAGTTTCCGAATTGGAATCCATACAATTATTGTATGCAGAATCCGATTAATTTAATTGACCCTGATGGTAGAGCGCCTGGTGATCCAGTTGGTCCAGGTTATTACGCAGCTTGTAATACATCAAGAACTGTAGGTTTTGGATTAAGACATCCAATTATAGCTTTTTCTATTGGATATGTAAGGCATAATTCAACAAATATTTCAACAAATTCTGCTCGTTTTGCTATAAATACAGGGTTGCCAGAAAATGCTAGTAATGAAGGCTCTCATATTAATGCATTTAGACATGCTTTATGGCAAGCAGAAATCACAGGTAATTATGGATCAGATGTTGCAAAACAAGTTGGTAATGCTCATGAAGAAAATCCATATGCTGCAACTGGTTCGAATTTGAAAACAACTTTTGCAACTATGGCTGAAGCTGATCAAACTATTGATTTGCTAAATAATCAAATTGGAAGAAAAATAGGGGAAGAAAATAAGGGCAAATCAATGGAAGATAAATCATTAGCCGTTTTAGACCATTTTGGGAATAATGGATTATGGACTGCTTTTCCCAATACAGATAAAGATGGAAAAATTATAAGTTATAGTATTTCAAGAACTGTATTAACTGATGAACAGTACTTAACTGCGAAATCTGTGTTGTCTACTACAAATTCTAATGGATATACACCAGAACAAAAGGCTAGTAGAGATGCGGAAATTGCAAGAAAAGCAGAAGGGTATAGACCTGTAGAAATGGGTGAAAAATTTTAGTTTATGAAAAATATTTTATTTATATCAATTTTTTTTATTTGTGTTTCGTGTAAAAAAAATAATTTTGAAGAACGTGTTTTTGAAGATGTATCAAATTCAGGAAAATTAGAAATAGATTTAAAAAATTATACAGATTTTGAGTGGGATACAGTTTATGTTTTTCATACAGTTTGTAATTTGGAAAATGTTCAATCTATAACTGGTTTTAAATATGGTAATTATGAAGAATTTACTAGGCCACTAATTTTTATAAAAAATGGAAAAATTGTTTTTTTTGAAAATAGAAAAAGTAATTTTGAAGGAATAATTAATGAGCAATTTGTCTATAAAAATGGTTCTTATTCAATAAGAAATAAAGAAGATAGTAAATTTAAAGTAAAAATTGAAGAATCTGATAACAAGAAGTATTTATTAATTTATGATTAGTAAAATTCACATTAATCCTCAAAAAAAACTATATCACTAATTTGAAATCCTCGCTGCGCAAAGTCTCCCGACTTTGAGCTAAAATAATAAACAAAAGCTACAATTGTAATATTGTAGCTTTTTTATTAAAAAGAGTTGATATTTATTATATTTGATAAAATTATTTACACGCCATGAAAGAAGGATATGTTATACGAGAACAGGAAAAAGCACATTTTATAACAACTACTGTTGTAGATTGGATAGATGTTTTTTCAAGAAAGAATTATAGAGATTGTATAATTGAATGCTTTGATTATTGTATAAAAAACAAAGGAATGATTTTATATGGTTATGTGATTATGAGTAATCATATTCATATGATAATACAATCTAATGATGAAAAGCTTTCAGATTTATTGAGAGATTTTAAAAAGTTTACTGCTAAAATAATTTTAGATAAAATACAAAATGAACCTGAAAGCAGAAGAGAATGGATGTTAGAAAGGTTTAAATTAGCAACAGAAAGTCATACTAGAAATAAAAATTATCAATTTTGGCAATATGGAAATCATGCTGAAGAAATTTTTACCGAACACTTTTTATGGTCAAAATTAGATTATATTCACATGAATCCAGTACGTGCAGGAATTGTAACAAAAATTGAGGATTATATTTATTCCAGTGCGAGTAACTATGTAAATGGAACAGGAATCATTCAAATAGAATTATTAGAAATACCAAAAGTTGATGTGTTAAAACCTTCTTCGTTTGATAAGTATATTAGTCAATAATCGCTCAAAGTCGGGAGACTTTGCGCAGCGGGTTAATTCAATTTTAGGAAGTAGAACTAATGGATATAGTTCTCAATTAGATTCGGATGATGACCAATTTTCAATAATGAGAGGGATAACTTTTGGTAGAAGGAATAATTTTAAATCTTTTCAAAGAATAGTTCCGAGACAAATGCCAGATAGTGATGGTGTTTATTTCTAAATAATTAAAAAAATGAAAAAACAGATTTTATTATTGTTGGGTTTTTGTTTTTTATTTGGATGCAATTCAAATAAAAATTACGAAGAAACTCTAATGAAATATGAAAATGTGAATTTTTGTATTTTTAAAAACGTTTCTATAACCTTTAGAAGTTCTGATATTGGAGAGAAGGTTTATATGATTAGTGAACTTAAAGGTAACACAAGACCTTATATAGTTGTTTTTGATTCAAATCTTAATACATATAAAATTAATAACAAATTTTTACTAGAAAGTGGAATTAAGGATTATTTTGAAGAAGTAGAAATAATAAATTATATGAAAGAGTTTATGAAGTTAAAACTTTATAAACTGGACTGCGATAGTAATTGTAACGTAATGATTAATCCTTTTCATCCAAATGAAACAGTTTGTTTACTTTTGATTAATAAAGGTAATAAAATATCTAAAGATTACTTAAAATATTTTAAACATTATAAAAGAAATTGGTATGTTTTAAAAAAGTAATGTCCCAAATTAGGACATGCCTAATTCACAAACATAAATAACACTAAAACAGTAGCTAGAAATATATTTTTAGTTGCTGTTTTTTTGTTAATCGCTATATTTAACAAATAAAATACTTCTTTGAAGACTATTTTAAAAGCTCGATTTTGCTTAAATTTGATTAAAATTAAACTCTATGATTAAGAATTATAAATACTTAAGTCCTTTTAAAATTTTAATTTCTTTTCACAAATTAATTGAAGGTTTAGAACAAATTGCCTTATCAAATATTGATTATAGATCTAATTATGCCAAAGCCTTATTACAACAAATTGAAGATAAACCAGAATTTAAAAACGGAATTGACAACCTTAATATAATTGAAGACAACCAAGAGTTAATCAAATATTTGTTTGCAGATTTATTTCCTACCGTGTTAACTCATAATGAAATTAAAGCCGTAACACTACCATTTTACGATATTACCTTTAATTATTCAGAACGTTTTAAAAAGATTTTAAGTGACGTGAATCATTCGTTTGATATGAGTATTAGAGATATGGATGACCATCAATTCTATGTGATGTCGTGTACACTTATCTTAAATAGTTATTATCATCAAAATATAGATTTTGGAAAACCCTTATTCTATGATATTCCAGATAAAAATGGTGTCCTTAAACATTATAGAATATTATACAACGCCGATTTTTTAGAAATACTTCCAACAGAAAATACGAAATTTTTAAGTCAAGCTGAAATAAATGAATTAATTGATAATTACGATAATTTAGATTTATGGAAAAAAGCTTTTCCAGAAGATTCTTGGATTTTAAAAGGTTTTGCTATAGTTTCTCTTGTAGATGTTACCATTGAAAGTGCGGTTTCAAATTTAAAATCTAATTTGCTTAAAGCGGATGTTGATAAATCTAAACTAAATGAAAGTTTCGAATCTATTTTTCGATCGGTGTTTAAAATTCCCGATTTAAAAATAGGTTTTACATTTTATGACGCCGAAGAAGATTCATTCATTAAACCTCCATTTAGTGATGAAAAGTTAATGAGTTTTATTCTTTTAAATGAGAAAGAAGCCGATTGTAAAAATGCACTTTGTGGCTGTTCTTATGAAAGCTTGATTGAAAAAAATAAGCCGTTTGTTATTTCCAATGTTTCAGATTTTGCTTTGCAGAAAGGAAATGATCGATTTGCAAATCATTTAAAAAGTCAGAACATAGAAAGTTTTTTGTTAGCTCCTGTAATTAAGGATGATAAATTATTAGGTTTATTTGAATTAGCTTCACCAACCGTTCGTGCACTAAATTCCATTAACGCAAATAAGCTAGAATTGATTTTGCCTTATTTAACAGATACGGTTGAAAAAAATAATAATGATATGGCGAACCAAATGGAGGCCATTATTCAAAAAGAATATACTTCCATTCATGAAAGTGTCTATTGGAAATTTAAAAAAGAAGCTAAGAATTTCTTTTACTCCAAAACAACCATTGAAGATTATCATTTTAAAGAAATTGTTTTTAAAGACGTTTATCCTTTATACGGTCAAATTGATATTAAAGGTTCATCGGAAAACAGAATTACAGCAATTGTAAATGACTTGAAAGCACAAATTAATCAAATCATTGAGATTATTAATTTCTTAAATACCGATAAAAAAATTGGTGTTATTGAACAAAAGAAGTTTGAATTGGAAAGTTTTCTTATAGAATTAGAGCAACCTTTTCAAAACAATTTAGAACAAACTATTCATCATTACATCGATTCAGAAATTCATTCGTTTCTAAAAAATACTGCATTCAATAAGAAAACGGAAAATCTAATCAGTGCTTATTTTGAGAAGATTGATTCAAAAACAGGAATGTTTTATCAAACACGAAAAGATTTTGATGATACGATTATGAGTATTAATAAAAAGTTGGCCGCAATTTTAGATGCGAAACAACAACAAGCTCAAGAAATTTTCCCTCATTATTATGAACGCTTCAAAACGGATGGTGTAGAACATAATTTATATATCGGCGCTTCAATCGAACCAAGCAAAGAATACAATTCCATGTATTTGCAGAATCTTCGTTTATGGCAATTGGAAACACTTTGTGAAATGGAATTAGAACACCATAAGTTGAAATCGTCTTTGCCTTACACACTAGATGTTACTTCTTTAATTTTAGCATTCAGTTCGCCAATTTCAATCCGATTCAGAATGGATGAAAAACGTTTTGATGTGGATGGTTCTTATAATGCACGTTATGAGGTGGTTAAGAAAAGAATCGATAAAGCATTTGTAAAAAATTCTAACGAACGAATTACGCAAAAGGAAAAAATTACAATTGTATATTCTAGTTCAGCAGAAGAAAAAGAATACACGAAATACATCAAATTTTTACAACATAAAAATGTTTTGGAAGATGAAATTGAAAGCTTAGATGTGGAAGATTTACAAGCGGTTTCTGGTTTGAAAGCCTTACGTGTGAAGGTGAAACATAATGAAAATGCTTTGCTAGTTGAAGCCGAATTTTTTATCGCTAAATTGTTTAAGGAAAGATTAGATTCGAAATTCTCATATCACAATTTTGAACATACTAAAAACGTGGTTTTAGGTATTGAAACACTTTGTAAAGCAGAAGAAATTGATGATAAATCAGCAACTATTTTGGGTTTAGCAGGTTGGTTTCATGATGCCGGTTATGTAGAAGATTGTGAAAATCATGAAAAAGAAAGCATTGAAATTGCTTTAGAATTCTTGAAAAGTAAAGGAATTTCAGTTGATATTCAAGAAAAAGTGGTCGATTTAATTATGGCTACTACTTTTGAGTATGAACCTAAAAATCAATTAGAAAGAATTATTAAAGATGCTGATAATGTACATTTGGCGAATAAAAATTATCCGAATACTTTAGAACAGTTAAGAGAAGAATGGGAACATTCTGTTAATAAAAAATACTGCAATACGGATTGGTTTGTTTTGAATATCGATTTTTTGAAAAACCATAAATATTACACCAAATTTGCGCAACAAGAATGGCAAAATTTAAAAGAATTAAATTTAAAAACGATTGAAGAAAAACTACAAAATCAACTATAGATGAAAGAAAATATTTCAAAAGAGGAAGTAACGGAAAGCAATTTTCCAGTTGATAAAAATTCAAAAAAGAAACAAAAAGAACCTAAAGCCGAACGTGGAATCGACACCATGTTCAGAACCACTTTGAATAATCATAATAATTTGAGTGGTTTAGTTGATAATAAGGCGAATATTTTGTTGTCTGTCAACGCGATTATTATTTCAGTTTCACTTACTACAATTATTCCAAAATTGGATAATCCTTCCAATGCACATTTAATTATACCGACACTAATTTTAATTATTTCAAGTGTAATTGCCATCACTTTTGCCATTTTAGCAACCAGACCAAGCGTTACAAAAGGAAGTTTTACAAGAACTGAAGTAGATGAAAAAAAAGTAAACCTATTGTTTTTCGGAAATTTTTATAAAATGTCTTACGACGATTACAATTGGGCAATGAATGAACTAATGAAAGATAAAGAGTATTTGTATAACTCGATGATAAAAGATTTGTATCATCTAGGAATTGTACTTGAAAAAAAATATAGTCTACTCCGAATTGCGTACACCATTTTTATGTTCGGAATCATACTTTCAGTCGTGGCTTTTTTAATAGCTTTTAAATTTAGATAAAACACATATGAAAAAAGGAATATTCTTTTTCTTACCAATACTAGTTTTAGTTCAATCTTGTGCGACTTATAACGCGCAATACGATTCAAAAGCTAAAAATGAAGTTGATCCTAACGATGGAAAAGTAGCGCATACTTTTATTTTGGTTGGTGATGCTGGTAATGGTGTGTTTAAAGATACAATTGATTATTCCAATTCACTCGTTAATAATCTTAAAAACACGAGTAAAAATAGCACATTACTTTTCTTAGGTGATAATATTTATCCTGCCGGAATGCCTAATGAAAAAGACAGTAAACACAATGATGCCGTAAATAAACTACAAGAACAAGTAGATATTGCTGCTGGATTTAAAGGTAAAACTATTTTTATTCCTGGTAATCACGATTGGTATCATGATGGAAATGAAGGCTTAAAAAGGCAAGAAGATTTTATTGAAAGCAAATTAGGAAAAAAATCTTTCTTACCTCAAGATGGTTGTCCAATTGAAAGTATTGATATTACAGATGATATCACTTTAATTATTGTCGATTCACAATGGTATATTACAAATTGGGACAATCATCCAACAATAAATGAAGATTGTGATATTAAAACAAGAAGTCAATTTTTAGACGAATTCAGAAGTGAAATAAAAAAAGCTCGTGGTAAAACTACAATTGTTGCGATTCATCATCCCATGTTTACCAACGGACCACATGGCGGAAAGTATTCTTTTAAAAGTTATCTAAAACCAATTCCAGTTCTAGGAAGTTTGAAAAACCTACTTCGAAAAACAACTGGTGTAAGTAATGCAGATATTCAGAATGTACATTATAACGAATTAAAAAAGAATCTTACAGCAGCAGCACAACAAAATGAGAATGTAATTTTTGTTTCTGGACATGATCATAGTTTGCAATATTTAGTCAAAAATGATATTCCACAAATTATTAGTGGTTCGGGATCTAAAATTGAACCCGTGAAAAATTCGGATGGCGGAATTTACGCTCATGCTACCAACGGCTACGCTATTTTGGAAGTGTATGAAAATGGTGGAACGAATGTGAAATTCATAAACGCAAGAAATAATAAAGTCGAATTTCAAACAACAGTAATTAAACCAACTAAATCATATGATAAGTATACTTTTTCTGAAAAATTCCCAGATTCAATAAAAGCAAGTATTTATTCGCAAAAAGAAACTTCAAAAAGTAAATTTTATAATTTCTTTTGGGGAAATCGCTACAGAGAAGAGTATAGCAAACCAATTACCGCAAAAGTAGTGACATTAGATACGCTTTTTGGTGGTTTAAAACCCGTAAGAAAAGGCGGAGGAACTCAATCAAGAACTTTGCGATTAAAAGCCAAAGACGGTAAACAATATGTCATGCGTGCTATGAAAAAGAGCGCTGCACAATACATTCAAGCTTCATTATTTAAAAATCAATACGTTCAAAAACAATTTGAAAACACAGCCTCTGAAGAATTAGTAAAGGATGTTTTTACTGGTGCTTATCCTTATGCTCCGTTTATTGTTGGAAAATTGTCCGATGCGATTCAAATCAATAAATTAAATTCGAAATTATATTACATTCCAAAACACGAAGCATTGGGAGAATTTAATTCCGAATTTGGAGATGAATTATACCTTTTCGAAGAACATCCAGCCGATGGAAATTTGGTACTTGAAGATAAAAATTTTACTGGAAATATTTATAGTACGTATGATGTTTTCAAGAAAATTCAAGCCAATGATAACCAAAAAATAGATGAAAAAGAATTCATTCGAGCACGATTATTCGATATGCTCATTGGCGATTGGGACAGACATCAAGATCAATGGAGATGGTTAGAATTTAAAGAAAATGACAAAATAGTTTTCAAACCTTTGCCAAGAGATAGAGATCAGGCTTTCTCAATTATGTCTGATGGTTTTATGCTTGGCGTTGCTGTGGAATTAATTCCAATGGCTAAAATATTACGAAAATACAATGAAGATTTAGTGGACGTAAAAGGAGTTAATTTAGAGCCTTTTCCGTTAGATAAAGCCATTATTTTTCATTTAAATGAAGAAGAATGGAAAGAGCAAGTCGCTTTTATTCAAAATAATATAACTAATGAAGTTATTGATGAAGCGTTTTCTAATATTCCATCAGAATTGAACGACGAAATAATTACGAACATCAAGAATACTTTAAAAGAACGAAAAAACAATTTACCAAAAATTGCTCATCGTTATTTTAGTCTGATAAGTAAATATGCAGTAATAACTGGAACCAATAAAAAAGATTATTTTACGATTAAAGGTTTAGAGAATAATGAGGTTGAAGTTTCCATTCAAAGAAAGAAAAAAGAAGGTATTTCAGAAGCTTATTTTTCAGCAATTTATAAATCTGATGTCACTCAAGAAATTTGGATTTATGGTTTAGATGATGATGATACATTTGAAATAACCGGAAAAAATAAGAAGATTAAAATTAGAATTGTTGGCGGACAAAATAATGATAATTACATCGTTTCGAACGGAAAAAACGTGGTGATTTATGATCATAAAACTAAAAAAAATGACGTTTCATTAGCTAAAAATGCTAGAGTAAAACTAAGTGATAGTTATGATATTAATACTTATGATTTCAAAAAAGTTAAAAATCATCAAAATCAATTTATTCCAATTTTAGGCGCGAATCCAGATGACGGATTTAAAATCGGATTTAATAACACATTAAGTTTTTATGGTTTCGAGAGAAATCCATTTACAAGTCAACATCAATTAAAAGCGGCGTATTATTTTGCAACGAGTGGTTACGAATTAAATTACAGATTTGAAATTGCGAATGTTATAAGACATGTAAATTTAGAAATTAATGCAGCGATGCAAAGTCCAAATTTCACCTATAACTTCTTTGGATATGGGAATGAAACTTTAAATTTTGATGACGATTTAGAACTCAATTATAATCGTGTAAAAGTGCGAAGTGTCAACTTTAACCCGCAATTGAAATGGAAAAATAAATCAGGCGCAAGTTTAAGTTTAGGTGCAAGTTATGATAATATTGAAGTCCATAAATCAGCCAATAGGTTTGTTGAAAATAATCCTCAATTGCCAAATTATGTTTTTGATGAAGTACAGTTTTTAGGCACAAATTTTTCTTTTAATTTTGAGAATTATGATAACAAAGCCTATCCAACAATGGGAATGAAAACAGTAATTTCTGTCGGACAAAAAACGAATTTAGACAATAATAAAAGAAGCTATAGTTATATTATTCCTGAAGTGAGTTTCAATCATAAAATCGATGAAGAAGGAAGATGGGTTTTGGCTACAAAATTTAAAAGTCATATTAATTTTGGTAATGAATTTGAGTTTTATCAAGCGGCTTCAATTGGCGGAACTGATGGATTAAGAGGATTTAGAAGCCAAAGATTTACAGGAAATCAATCTTTTTATCAAAACTCAGATTTAAGATACAGTTTTAGTTCCATGAAAACAAAATTAATTCCAATCAGAATCGGAATGTACACCGGATTTGATTACGGAAGAGTTTGGTTACATGAAGAAGATTCCAAAAAATGGCATAATTCCTATGGTGGCGGATTTTTTATCAATGGAGCAGAATTATTATCAGCAAATTTTGGATTATTCAATTCTTCAGATGGTTTAAGAGCAGCATTTTCGTTAGGATTTCAATTTTAAAAATTATGAAAAATAAAATAAAAATACTTTTTGTAGTAACAATAATTTCGTTGTTTTCATGTGAAAAGAAGAACGAAACAACTGCTTTAAAACAAATTGGTGATTTGCCAAAAGCACTTAAAGAAATTTCTGGTGTAGCGTATTCTAATAATTTGATTTATACGATTGAAGATAGTGGTAACGAAAACGAAGTTATTGTAATTGATACTTTAGGAAATATTACTAAAGAAATTGTAGTAAATGATGTTGAAAATATCGATTGGGAAGATTTGACTTTCGACAATAAAGGGAACTTGTATATAGGTGATTTCGGTAATAACGATAATGTTAGAAAAGATTTAGCCATTTATAAGATAAACCAACCTAATTTGCAAAATGAAAACGTTGATGTGGCTTATAAAATTACTTTCGATTATCCGGAACAAACTAGTTTTCCTCCAAGAAAAAAAGATTTACTATTTGATGTAGAAGGTTTTTTTGAATACGAAAATCATTTCTATTTATTTACGAAAAACAGAAGTCGTGGTTTTGATGGTTCGAGTTATGTGTATAAAATTCCAAACCAAGCCGGACATCATCATGCTGAATTAATCAAAACCATTACAACTTGCAGTGATTATCATAATTGTGCGATTACAAGCGCTGCTATAAGTCCTGATGGTTCAAAATTTGTATTGCTTTCTCATTCTAAAGTATGGCTTTTTGAAAATTATCCTAAAGCTGATATTACAAATGGAAAAATGACGGAATTAAATTTGAATCATTATTCTCAAAAAGAAGCGATCTGTTTTAAAAATAATAATGCTTTGTTTATTGCTGATGAAAAAGTTAAAAAAACAGGTGGGAATTTATTTAAATTTAACTTCATTAAAGAATGAATAAAAATAAAAAACCCTGTAAAATAAGTGTTTTACAGGGTTTTTTGTGGAGTCGGAGAGAATCGAACTCTCGTCCAAACAAGCCATCAAAAAGCTTTCTACATGTATAGTTTTTGTTTAGATTTTCGACATGCAGCTTGGCCAAAAACAGCCACTACATGCTTAACTTTATAAGTGTCAGAGCGGATTTAAAGTTTTACCGTTCCTAGGTTTATTTTTACCATTCCTCTTAATCAACCGCCACAAACCAAGGCTTTTGAGAGAAATCCAGCTTTCCTACCTAGTAGGAACTTGGCATTATCGTACTATAATTCTGATTATGCAGCTAAAGCGTAAGTATTTTCGCCGTTTAAAAAGTGTGTATAATTGATATTTACGAGCCAAAAATACAATGCTCGACATGCTTACTAATTAGTGCCACTTGCTGTCAAAACCAGTCGACCCCATTT
>JAZKHI010000019.1:0-2428 GCA_040385445.1 Bacteroidota bacterium
CTAAAAAAGTAGCTTCTAATTTATTGGCAACTTTCAAAAAGAATAAAATTCAAGCGAAAGCGATTGATGTTTTTCAATATGATATCAATAAACTGGAAAAAGAAAGTTTGGTTTTGTTTGTCATGAGTACACAAGGTGAAGGCGAATTTCCTCAGAATGCGGTTGCGTTTTACGAAAAATTAAAAGCTTCAAACGCGAATTTGAGCAAGGTTTCTTTCGCGGTTTTAGGACTTGGTGATTCATCTTATCCGTTATTTTCTAATGCTGGAATTTTGTTAGATGAAGCTCTAGCAGAAAAAGGTGCGAAACGTTTATTGCCATTGGTTAAAGCTGATGTCGATTTTGCAGAAGCAGTTGCAATTTGGGAAGCTGATTTACAAATCGCCTTTCAAAATTTTGGTTCAAATGTGACGAATGAAGTGAAACCGACAAATTCTTCTATTTCTTCTGGTAAGAAAAATTATTTAGGAAAAATTAGTCATAAAGTCGTGCTGAATGACACAGGCTCAAGCAAAGAAACCTATCATATCGAGATTGAATCGGATGACGAAATTAGTTACGAACCTGGCGATGCTTTAGGTGTTTTTCCGAAAAATAAAGAAGAAGAAATTAAAGCAATCGCAACGTATTTCGGTGAAGAAAATTATGCAATTCTTGCAGATAAAAACGTTCGAGGTTTGTCTAAAAAATCATTGGAAGCTTTTTCAAATTTATTAGAAATTGAAATTAGTGAAGAGAAAGCAAATCTGTTAGATATCATCCAGAAATACCAACCAAAAAAGGTAAAATTAGAAGAAGTTGTGGCTTTGCTTCATGCTATTTCTCCTCGATTGTATTCTATTTCGTCTTCTTCGGAAGCACATGACGGACAAGTGCATTTAACGGTTAATGTGAATAAATTTAAAGTAGGTGATGAAATTAAATCTGGATTAACATCTGAGTTTTTAGCCGATTTTCCTTTAGAAGAACCACTGGAATTCTACATTCATAAAAATCAAAATTTCCGATTGCCAAGTGAAGAAACAGATATTATTATGATTGGACCAGGAACCGGAATTGCGCCTTTTAGAAGTTTTTTGGCTGAAAGAGATGTAACTGGAGCCGAAGGTAAAAATTGGTTGTTTTTTGGGGAACAACATTTCGTACTCGATTTCTATTATCAAACCGAAATTCAAGAATGGTTAACAACTGGCGTACTAACCAAATTAGATACCGCTTTTTCTAGAGATCAAGAGCGTAAAATTTATGTACAAGATAGAATCAGAGAAAAAGCAAAGGAATTTAATTCTTGGTTAGAAAACGGTGCAAGCATTTACATCTGCGGACAAAAAAATCCAATGAGTCAAGATGTAGAACAAGCCATTGTTGAGGTGATTACTCAAGAGCGAAATATATCAAATGAACAAGCCAAACAAGTTTTAGAGGAATTAGAAAATCAAGGAAAATATCAAAAAGACGTGTATTAATGTAAAGACGCGATTTATCGCGTCTAAAGTAAAAAGAAGATGAGCGAAAAATTATCAGCAGTAGAATATATCAAGACCAAAAGTGATGGTCTTAGAGGAACTTTAAAGGAAAGTATCGATTTAGATAATCATACAGGAAATGTGCGTCCGGACGACGAAACGTTAGTGAAATTTCACGGAATGTACGTGCAAGATGACCGTGACCGAAGAGCAGAAAGAGCCACCAAAAAATTAGACAAATTATATTCATTTATGATTCGACTACGTATTCCTGGTGGTGTAATTAACGCCAATCAGTGGATTGCCACGCACGAAATTTCGGAACAATTCGGGACAGGAACGTTGAAAATTACAACGCGACAAACGGTACAATTACACGGATTATTAAAACATCAATTACGACCAACGATTCAAGCTTTTAACACGGCGAAATTAGATTCAATTGCAGCGTGTGGCGACGTAAATCGTAACGTGATTGTGAGTTCGCATCCGCAAATTTCATCGGTTCATCAACAAATTTATGAGTATGCCGATAAAATTTCGACGTTGCTATTGCCTAAAACGCAATCGTATTATGAAGTTTTTATCGATGGTGAAAAAATTTACGAACGTTCATCTGAGGCCGATCCATTATATGAAGATCGCTATTTGCCAAGAAAATTCAAAATTGCAATCGCCATTCCGCCAAGTAATGATGTGGATGTTTTTACGAACGATATCGGACTAATTGCCATTATCGAAAACAATGAATTGAAAGGTTTTAATATCGCAATCGGCGGTGGTTTAGCTACAACGCACGGAAATCCAAATACCTATTCTCGTTTGGGAAGTGTTATTGGTTTTACCGATACCGAAGAAAAAACGCTAAAAGCCGTGTATGAAATTTTAACCGTGCAACGTGATTTCGGAAATCGTGTCGATAGAAAATTATCTCGATTGAAATATACGGTCGATAAATTAAC
>JAZKHI010000020.1:0-23612 GCA_040385445.1 Bacteroidota bacterium
AGCAATTTAGATCTTATGAAAACCAATGCGTTAGTGGGTGAAGCGGCATCCTTTTTTTTTTGTTGCTTTGCTGTTTAACTGCTTTAAGATGAAACGCCTGCAACAAAATAAAAGATATAGCGCAAGACACGACCTCGTTGTAGGAATATGGTTGAGTTGAAATAGATACTTCTGCAACGAGGGAACGCCCAGAAAAGAAAAGTATTATGTTAAAGGTTGTTTTGAAATAGGTAGAAGTAAAGCACAAAAAAAAGCACTTTCAATTGAAAGTGCTTTTCTATTAAATATCGTCGAAATTTATATCAGTGTAACTGTTTGAAGAAGTAGTAGTTTCTTCTGTTTCGTATGATGAATCTGAATATTCAGATTCTTTTTTAAAGTCTTTTTGATGTCTTTCAGAAATTACTTCTTCACCTTTATGATTGATTACGTATTCTGTCATTTCACTTAAGATTTCATTGAAAGCAGTAAAATCTTCTTTGTACAAATAAATTTTATGTTTCTTGAAATGATAAGAACCATCTTCTTCAGTAAATTTTTTACTTTCCGTAATGGTAATGTAATAATCGTCAGCTTTTGTTGCTCTAACGTCGAAGAAGTACGTTCTTCTTCCTGCTCTTAATACTTTAGAAAAAATGTCTTTTTCTAATAATTCTTTGTCATTCATAACCCTTCGTTCAATTATTAGTTCAATTATTAGTTGGTTTGGTGTTTCAAAAATCTAAAAAAAAATAATAGTAAACAATTTTTTAGGCATTTTCTTTTTCAGAAAGTTGTTTAATATATAACTCTTTGTAATATCCTTCTTGGTTTACTAGTTGATTATGAGTGCCTTCTTGGACTATTTTGCCAGAATCTAAGACTATAATTTTATTTGCATTTTTTGCAGCTGAAGCACGATGCGTGACAATAATCGTGGTTTTATCGCTAAATATAGTTTTAAAATTGTTTACAATTTTTTCTTCGGTTTCTGTATCAACTGCACTTAAGCAATCGTCTAAAATTAAAATTGGTGCTTCTTTTATGATAGCACGCGCTATGGAAACTCTTTGTTTTTGTCCGCCTGACAATGTAATTCCTCGTTCACCTAAAATAGTTTCGTATTTGTTGGTAAATGATTGGATGTTATCATCTACAACCGCCATTTTTGCGGCGTTTATGATTTCTTCATCGGTTGCATCTTCTTTTCCAAATTTGATGTTGTTTTTGATAGAATCTGAAAACAAAAAGGGATCTTGAGGAACAATACTCATGCTATTTCGTAAATGGTACAAATCGTAATCGGTTAAATTATGACCGTCAATTTTAATTTTTGAATTGCCTTTTACGTCGTGAATTCTAGTCAGTAAGGATAAGATTGTTGACTTTCCTGAACCGGTTTTCCCTAAAATGGCAACTGTTTCTCCTTTTTTAATAGTGAAACTAATATCGTCTAACGCTTGAATGTTAGTGTCATCATAAGTGTAACTTACATTTTCGAAAGTAATTTTTCCGTCAATTTCGGTTGTAATATTTCCTGTATTCTGAATTTCGGGTTGTTCGTGTAGAAATTCGTTAATTCTTTTTTGTGATGCTTCGGCTTCTTGAACTAACGAAGAAACCCAACCAAATGAAGCCACTGGCCAAACTAACATTCCAATGTATAAAAGAAATTTTGCAATAACACCAATATCTTTTATTTCACCTTTCACATACATTTGTCCACCCACATAAATCACAATCAAATAACTTAAGCCAATAAGTAAAACCATTAATGGTCCAAATAAAGCTTGGGTTTTGGCTAAAGACAAGTTTTTTTGTTTGCTTATTTCAGATAGTTTAATGAAATGATTGTTTCTGTCTTTTTCTAAGGCATACGCTTTTACGACTCTAATTCCAGAGAAAAATTCTTGGGTAAAGGACGATAATGTAGATAAATTTTGTTGGTATTCTGTACTCTTTTTATTGATTCTTTTACTCAACACAAAAATACTATAAGATAAAATTGGTAAGGGTAATAAGGAATAAATGGTCAGTTTTACATTGATGGCCGACATACTAATAATAATGGCAGCAAATCTTATCACGGTATTTATGGTGTACATTACGGCTGGCCCAACGTACATTCGAACTTTTCCAACATCTTCACTAATACGATTCATTAAATCGCCCGTTCTGTTTCTTTTGTAAAAGTTTTGAGATAGGTTTTGGTAATGATTGAAGACTTCGTTTTTTAAGTCGAACTCTACAAATCGAGACATTACAATTAAAGTTTGACGCATTAAGAAAGTTAAAAAACCGGCAATTAATGTACAAACGAAGATAAGTGCAATGTTTTGAAATAACTCTTTTTTTAATAAACTAGTGTCTTTATTTTCGGATTTTAGAAATGCTTCAATGGAAGAAATAGATTTACCAACCAATTCTGGGGTATATAAAGCAAATATTTGAGCAACAATTGTGATAATTATTCCAAATAAAAATCGGTATTTGTATTTTATGAAATATTTATTTAAATATTGTAATTCTTTCATTTAAAGTAATATAATTTAAAGGAATCCAGTTTTTGTTAATTAATTTATAGTTTTTTGCGATTATATTGTAATATGTTAAATTATTGTATTCGTAAAAATAAAATAAAAATTAAGAATTATATATAATTTATACATATTTTTGTATCTTATTATTGATAAAAAATCAAATATACTCATGACAACAGATATTATTAATTCAAACGATCTACACAAAGTAGATCCCGTTTTTGGTCAAATTTCTTTTGATGGACACGAGCAAGTTGTGTTCTGTAATGACAAAGATACTGGATTAAAAGCAATTATCGGAATTCATAATACAGTTCTTGGTCCAGCATTAGGTGGAACAAGAATGTGGAAGTATTCTAACGAATGGGAAGCCTTAAATGATGTATTAAGATTATCTCGTGGGATGTCTTTTAAATCTTCTATTTCAGGTTTAAATTTAGGTGGTGGAAAAGCTGTAATTATTGGTGATGCCAAAACAGAAAAAACGCCTGAATTAATGAGAAAATTTGGAGAATACGTAAACTCTTTATCAGGAAAATATATTACTGCTGAAGATGTAGGAATGGAAACTAAAGACATGGATACAGTTAGAGAAGTAACACAATATGTTACAGGAATCTCTGAAAGTAAAGGTGGTTCTGGAAATCCATCTCCAATTACTGCTTATGGTGTTTTTATGGGTATGAAAGCCGCTGCAAAACATAAATTTGGAGTAGATAACTTAGCAGGAAAAAGAGTTTTAGTACAAGGAATTGGTCATGTTGGTGAAGTATTAGTGCAACATTTAACTAATGAGGGTGCTATCGTAACTATTTCTGATATTAACGAAAATAGATTACACGAAGTTGGTTCGAAATACGGAGCTAAAATTTTTACAGGAAACGATTTATATAGTTTAGATGTAGATATTTATGCGCCATGTGCTTTAGGAGCAACTATCAATGATGATACAATTAGCAAAATTCAAGCAAAAGTTATTGCTGGAGCGGCTAATAATCAATTAGCAAATGAAGTAATCCACGGTAAATTATTAAAAGAAAAAGGTATCTTATATGCGCCAGATTTCTTAATTAATGCTGGTGGTGTAATTAATGTTTATTCAGAATTGGCAAATTTAACTTCTGCTCAAGTAATGGAAAAAACAGAAAATATTTACAACACGGCTATGGATATTTTCAAATTATCAGATGTTCAAAATATCACAACTCATCAAGCAGCATTAAATATTGCTCAAAAAAGAATTGATGACAGAAAAAAAGAATTAGAAAACAAATAATTCTTTAAAATAAAAAATTGTAAATTTGTCCCGAAATAATTATAAAAATTGTTTCGGGATAATTTTTTAAAGTTCTTAGCCATGCTTAACAGAAGACATTTTAGAGTAAAAGTGATGCAAACCATTTATGCCATGCATCAGCACGAATCCGATTCATTAGATAAGGAAGAAAGATTTTTATTACAAAGTATAGACAATTCTCAAGATTTGTATTTAGTAATGTTGTCCATATTCGATGCATTACAACTAAAAGAAAAAGCATATTTAGAATTGGCATCTAAAAAACACTTGGCTACCAAAGAAGAACAAAATCCAAATTATAAGTTTGTAAACAATAGTTTTTTCAAAGTTTTAGCAAATCATACTGCATTTTATGATAAGTTAGAAGAAAGAAAAATTGACAATTGGGAACGTAATGATGATTGTATTATCTTTCTTTTAGACGCGATTAAAGAGTCTGATTTATATAAAAGATATATGGCAGTTGAAACGTCTGAATTCAAAAAAGACATTTTCTTTATGTATGATGTTTTCAATGAAATTATTGCGCCAAACGAAAAATTATACGACTATTTAGAAGATTTTAAAATTACTTGGGTAGATGATATTCCAGTGATTAATACTTTGCTTTCTAAGCAAATCAAAGGAATCAAAAGTTTCGAAGATTCAATAGAATTACCTCAAGTTTTCAAAGATTTAGACGATAAAGAGTTTGTTAGAAATTTGTTTAGAAAAACAGTTTTAAACGAAGTAGAATTCGCTAAAGAATTTGAAAACAAAACACCAAATTGGGATAAAGAACGTATCGCCGAATTAGATACAATTATTATTAAAATGGCCATTTGTGAGCTATTGAAATTCCCGTCAATTCCAGTAAAAGTAACTTTAAACGAATATTTAGAAATTGCTAAAGAATATTCTACTCCAAAAAGTAGTATATTTATCAACGGAATTTTAGATAATTTAGTAAAAGATTTCCAAGCCGCAGAAAAATTAAAAAAATCGGGTAGAGGATTGTTATAAGATAATAAGATGAAGAAAATAGTTAAAATTTTTGCAGTTGCTGCAGTATTGGTAACTGTTTCTTGTAAAAAAGAAGCTGAAAGTTTAGAAGAAAAAGCAGCAGTTAGCCTACAAGAAAACACCAACGCACCACGAACTAAAGTGGAGTTTGATAGAGAAATTCATAACTTCGGGAAAGTAGAACAAGGACAAATTGTAGAAACTACTTTTACAATCAAAAATGTAGGTGAAAACAATTTGTACATTGTTGATGCACATGGTTCTTGTGGTTGTACTGTTCCAGAAGTAACTAAAGAAGCTATTGAACCAGGAGAATCTGCACCAATTAATGTGAAGTTTGACTCAAATGGAAAATCTGGTGAAGTTACTAAATCAGTTATGATTACTTGTAATACAGCAAAAGTTGTTGAAATTATAAAAATAAAAGCCAGTATAAATACGAATAAAGTCAAAAAAGAAAATAATAAAATTAAATTATAAATAAACAGATGAATTCAACTTTAATTATTCAGTTAGTATTAATGTTAGGAGTGTTTTACTTCTTAATTATTATGCCAAAAAACAAAAAAATCAAATTAGAAAAAACTTTTTTAGCGAATTTAAAAGCTGGAGATAAAATTGTTACTATTGCCGGAATTCATGGTAAAGTTTCTGAAATCGCTGAAACTACAATTGTTATGGAAACCATGTCTGGAAAATTGAAAATAGAGAAAAGTTCTATTTCTGCAGAAATGAGTTTGAAATTAAACGAGAAAAAATAGGTTTAAATTTATGTGACTTCGAGAGCCTCAGTCACCAAATTTTAAATAATAAAAAAGCCCAAATTCAATTACGAATTTGGGCTTTTTGTTTTAATGTGATTACTTGTCATTCTGAACTTGTTTAGCTTCGCTGAATCTTCGATGTCAGAATCTATTGAATCAATTTATTTCTTATTCTGAATTGCGTTTAATTCTGCAATCTTCACAATTACTTCAATTGCTTTTTGCATGCTTTCTACTGGAACGTATTCGTATTTTCCGTGGAAGTTATGACCGCCTGCAAAAATATTCGGACAAGGTAATCCCATAAAAGATAAACGAGAACCATCAGTTCCACCACGAATTGGCTTAATTAATGGTTTAATGTTTAATTCTTTCATCGCTTGTTCTGCTAATTTTACAATATGCATTACAGGTTCTACTTTTTCACGCATGTTGTAATATTGGTCTTTAATTTCTAAAACAGCAATATCTTCACCAAATTGTTTTTTGTGTTTTTTGTTGATTTTAGCGACAACTTCTTCCACGTATTCTTTACGCTTTTCAAACTTCTTACGGTTATGATCTCTAATAATCAATTGTACTAAAGTGTCTTCAATACTTCCTTGAATATTTGTAACGTGATAAAAACCTTCGTAGTTTTTAGTTGTTTCAGGTGTTTCGTCTTTTGGTAATTTATTGATAAACTTGTTCGCTAAAAGCATTGAGTTGATCATTTTTCCTTTCGCATAACCTGGATGTACACTTTTACCACCAAATCTGATTTTTACACCAGCAGCGTTGAAATTTTCATATTCTAATTCTCCAATTTGACTTCCGTCCATTGTATAAGCCCAATCTGCACCAAACTTTTCTACATCAAAATGATCCGCACCACGACCAATTTCTTCATCTGGTGTGAAACATACTTTTAATGTTCCGTGTTTGATATCTGGATTTTGAACTAAAAATTCCATCGCAGTCATAATTTCAGTAATTCCTGCTTTGTCATCTGCTCCTAATAAAGTAGTTCCGTCAGTTGTAATTAAAGTTTGACCTTTATACAATAATAAATCTTTAAAATAAGAAGGAGAAAGAATGATGTTTTTTTCTTTGTTTAAAACGATATCACCACCATCATAATTTTTTATAATTTGTGGTTTTACATCTTTTCCAGTAAAATCTGGTGTAGTATCAAAGTGAGAAACAAAACCAATAGTTGGCACTTCGTAATCTAAATTACTTGGTAAAGTTGCCATCACGTATGATTTATCATCGATAGAGACATCTGACAAGCCGATTTGTTTTAATTCTTCTGCTAATTTATTGGCTAAATCCCATTGTTTAGCTGTACTTGGAGTTGTGTTTGATTCTGGATCCGATTCTGTATCAACAGTTACATATCCAATAAAACGATCAATTATATGTTGCATTTTTTTATGATTTTTAGAGATGCAAATATAAATGTTTAATGTGTAAAAGTTTAAAAGTTTAGAAGGTTTATTTGGTATTCGTTTAGAACTTCAGGAAGTTAAAATTAATTCTTAAAGTTATATGTAATTGTTCCTGTTTGTTTTTCCGCAGCTGAATCACTTGGGCTCCACTTGGTTCTCATAGCAAATTTTTTAGCTAAAGAAATTAAACATGCATCACCAGTAGTTCCTCTTCCGTTTGTAGCAGAAATTGTTTTACCAGTTTTATCCACAGTAACCTCAATAACTACTTTTCCAAATGAATTACAATCATTATCAACATCAGGATTATTTATATGTCTTCTTCCTGCTAAACTATAATTAGCACCACCAGTTCCGCCGCTTCCGCTTCCGCCACCTGAGCCAGAACCACTTCCTGCTCCAGTACCTGTTCCGTTTCCAGTTCCGGTACCACCTCCAGTTCCACCACCAGTTCCGCCTCCGCCGTAATATCCACTAGAATTCGTATTTCCGTTTGCTGAACCTTGGTTTCCGCTTGTATTACTATTTCCATCACCACCTTTTTTATTACCTTTAATCATATTTGTTAAGGCACTATTCGTTTTCTTAACAGGTACTTTTGGTGTTTCTACGGGTTTAGTTTCAGTAGGTTTTTTATCTTTTGGTTTGTTTTTAACTTTTGGTGGAGTAGCAACTTCAGCTCCAATATTATCTTGAGTTAAAATTTCGTCTGGTGTAGATTCAACGGGTTCTGAAGCCACATCTTTCATATTCACTTCTAAAGTTTCGTTTAAATAATCGTCACCTTTACCTCGATCGGTATTTCCGAAATTAAGTTCAACTCCACCACCGCCACCGCCTTGAGCGATAAGCATTTCAGTTTTACCATAAGGAGGCCAGAAACGAAGGAAAAACAATAAAATTAATATACTTGAAAAAGAATAAATTGTTATAATAAGAGACTTTTTAGAGTCGGTCATGTTTTGTTTTTGGAGATATCTGACTAAAAGCCACAAAACAACTGCTAATATTGCAAATATTAGTAAAAGCATTGAGCCGTGTTCATTTATGAATTTTAATATATTTACTATCCTTCTCATTTAATATACTTAATGTTATAATAACGAATAAATATAATAAAAATTGTTGAAACAAAATGAATTTTTATTTATGATAGTTGTAAATTAGTTTTTTCTGGTAATTTATCAGGTAACCATTTGCTTAATGTTTTTTCAAAAAACGGAATTGTCCAAACGAAAATTATCACACCAAATATATTGAAAAGCATGTGGGCATTGGCAAGTGTTCTTTCTATTGAGGCATTTTGACTAATTGTTGTTACAATTTCGATGAAAGTTTGAAAAAATAATAATCCAATTATTATAGAAATTAAATTGAAAATTAAATGGAATAATCCTGTTTTTAACGCTGCTCTACTTCCGTTAATGGTTGCAAGAAGTGTGTCTGCACATGTTCCTAATTCGGCACCTAACATAATGGCAACACCACCAACAATAGAAATTAGTCCTTTCTTTGCCAATATCAATGCAATACCAACTGTTGCAGATGACGATTGAATTATTACGGTTACTATAGCTCCAATTATAGCTCCAGTTATTGGATTTTCAGTGCTTTTTATCCAATTTAAAAAATAGGCTTCTTCACGTAAAGGTTCTACAGCATTTTCCATTATAAATAAGCCGAAAAATAGAAATCCAAAATACAAAATTGCTTTTCCTGTATTTTTAAATTTAGCGGATTTAGAGAAAACCAACAACGTAAAACCAATTAATAAAATAATTGGAGAATATTTACTAATATCCATTGCTATAATTTGACTACTAAAAGTGGTTCCAATATTTGCGCCTAAAACAATGCCCATGGCTTGCCTGAAGGTAAGTATTTTGGAATTTACTAAAACAATTGTAATGATTATAACCGCTGATGAAGAATCTAATAAAATGGTAACAAAAGTACCAGTAAGTATGCCTGTAAAAATATTTGAAGTAAATTTTTCAATGTATATTTTTGCATTTTCGCCAATAATTTTCTTTAATATTTCCGATAAATTATTAATCGCAAATAAAAAAAGCACTAAACCGGCTATGATTGAAAGGATAACATCTGAAGCCATTTTTATTTAAAATTAAACAACCTTTGTTATTTTAATATCAATTCAATTTTAAATTAAGGTTAAGAAATAAACAAAAAAAACTACGTTAAAAATTATTCTAACGTAGTTTTTAAAGAAATTATTATTGTGTGTTTACACCAATTGTTTCAATGCAATTTCATAAGCTCTTGCACTGATATTTGTTTTACTTGAATTAATATCAAATGTTTTTTGAATCGCTTTTCCAATAATTTCTGAAGCGTCATTAAAGATTGCTTCGTCGGTCATTTGAACTTTTTTCTCCATGAAATAAGCAAAAACTCTTGCCATTCCACAGTTAGAAATGAAATCTGGAATCAAACTTACTTTGTTGTCTGTTTCTTCCATAATTGGTCCGTAGAAAATTGCTGCATCTGCAAAAGGAACATTCGCACCACAAGAAATCACTTCTAAGCCATTGGCAATCATGTTCTCTACATTGTCTTTAGAAACAATTCTTGAAGCGGCACATGGAGCGAAAATTTGCGCACCCATTTTCCAAATTTTATCATTAATTTCTGCAAAAGGAATCATTTGGTCAGAAACCAATTTGTTTCCATCTTTATTTCTGAACAATTCTGTAATTTCTTCGAATGTGAATCCGTTTTCGTTAAGTACACCACCATCTCTATCGATAATTCCAACTACTTTCGCACCCATTTTAGCTAAATAGAATGCTGCAGCTGAACCTACATTTCCAAAACCTTGAACGATTGCTTTTTTACCAACAACACTTCCTCCATAAATTCCGTAGAAATGTTTTACAGCTTCTGCAACTCCGTAACCTGTAATCATATCGGCTACAGTATATTTTTTAGATAAATCTGGAGTAAATTCTCCGTTTTCAATCACTTTAATTACACCTTGACGTAATTGTCCAATTCTATTGATTTTATCTGCTTCAGTCGGCTTGAAGTGTCCGTTAAAAACACCTTCTTGCGGATGCCAAACACCACATTCTTCCGTCATTGGAATAACTTCGTGAATTTCATCTACATTTAAATCACCACCAGTTCCATAATAGTTTTTCAATAATGGAGAAACCGCTTTGTACCAACGCTCTAAAACGCCTTTTTTACGAGGATCTGCTGGGTCAAAATTAATTCCAGATTTAGCTCCACCAATTGCCGGACCAGATACTGAAAATTTTACTTCCATAGTTTTCGCTAAAGAAAGTACTTCATTTTGGTCTAAACCAATTCTCATACGAGTTCCACCACCAGCGGCACCACCACGTAATGAATTAATTACTGTCCAACCTTCTGCGTCTGTTTCTGGATCTTTCCAATTGAAAACGATTTCTGGTTCTTTATTTTCGAATTTATGTAGTAAATCTTTCATAGTATAGTATGTTAATTTTGATATGCAAATTTAGCCATTTCAAACAATGTAAAAAGAAATTTTACTTTTTTTTTGTAATTTCGATACCGATTGGTATCTTTGCATATGCGATCATCAGAAATAACAAAAGCAAAAGTGCTTAAGGAAGCGACAAACCTTTTTAATACAAAAGGTTATAAATCTACGTCTTTGAGCGATATTACTGAGGCTACGGGCTTAACTAAGGGTGCGATTTACAGACATTTTGAGAATAAAGAAAGCTTAGAAATTGAGGCTTTTCAGAAAATGATGCAAGCCATTTTTATCGCTTTAAATGAGAAAATTAAGGCTGAAAACAACACGAGAGATAAGCTTTTTTGCGTATTGAATTTGTTCCAAAGTTACATTACAAATCCATTAATTATTGGCGGTTGTCCGTTGTTAAATGTTGCGGTTGAAGTAGACGATACGAACTTAGAATTAAAGCTAAAAGCACAACAAGCTTTAACTGTTTTTAGAGATTCTGTAGAAAGAATAATTATCAATGGAAAAACACACAAACAAGTTGGCGCTTTAGTGAATGAAAAATTAGTCGCAACAGTCCTGATTTCTTCACTTGAAGGTGGAGTAATGATGAGTAAATTACAGAATTCAAACTCGGATATTGAGATTGTAGTAAACCATTTAAAAAACTGGATTGTTTCTGACATATTACTATAAAAAAATTTGAATAATTCGATACCATTCGGTATCTTAAAACAAAAATAAAGATGAATTTTAAGAAAATAATGCAAAAATCGATAGGGTTTTATTTCAATTTATTGTCATTTATACACCCAAAAAAGCTAAAAAAGGATGGTTTTCTACTTTTTTGTAATCCGTTTGCACGAAAAGTAAAACCACATCAATTGGAGTTTTTACAAAAAGGAATGTCTGATGTTTTAAGTTTAGAAGGTTATAAAATTCAAACCTATAAATGGGGTAGTGGTAGTAAAAAAATATTGTTAGTTCACGGTTGGCAAAGTCATTCATTTCGTTGGAAAAACTACATTGATTATTTGATGAAAAATGATTTTACCGTTTACGCTCTTGATGCGCCAGCTCACGGTTTGTCTTCGGGAAAATCAATTCACGTGGTTTTGTATGCGAAAGTGATTAATGCTTTTTTAGAAATTAATTCAGATATTAAATCAATCGTGAGTCATTCAATTGGTGGGTTTGCAACGACTTATTTTTTAGATCATTACAAAGAACATACTATTGAAAAAGTAGTGATTATGGGTGCGCCTGGAGAAGCTTCAGATTTCTTTGAGTTTTACCAACAAACTTTAGGATTGACTACAAAATCTCTGAACTTAATTATTGATGAATTTCAAACACAATTAGGAAAAGTGCCGAGTTATTTTTCAAGTGCAAGATTTGCGGAAAGTATTGTTATTCCGGCGTTAATTGTTCATGATAAACAGGATTTGGCAACCAATTATAATTATTCTGTACGATTAAATAAGCATTGGAAAAACAGCCAATTAATTTTAACAGAAGGTTTAGGACACGATTTAAAAAGTAAGGATTTAATTAAAAATGTTACCGATTTCATTAAGAACTAAATTCATAAATTTCACCAGAACTATGATTGTATTTCGCGCCAGTCACACTTGCTAAAACATTAATTTCGTTTCGCAATTTTAAAACACCAAGTAAGGCAAAAATTAAAGCTTCTTTGAATTGTATCGTTTTTCCGTTAGGAATTATGATTTCAATTGTTGGTAAATGGGTTTTCATTCTGTCGATTAGAAAATCGTTATACACACCACCACCAGAAACTAATAATTTTCCTGATTTAGATTGTAAAATTTTTCCAATTTGAAACGCAATATGTTCTGTAAACGTTCGCATTTTGTCTTCTGTGGAAATAGAATAACTTTCTAAAATGGGTAAAACCGTTTCTTTTACGAATTCGAATCCTAATGATTTCGGAAACGATTTGTTATAAAACTCTAGTTGATTTAATTGGTTAAACAATTCTGAATTCAAATTTCCAGATTCCGAAATTTTTCCTTTATTGTCATATTCTAATCCGAAAGTATTCGCATAAAAATTTAAAACGGTATTGACAGGTGAAATGTCAAACGCAATTCGATCATTGTTTTCTTCGAAAGAAATATTAGAAAATCCGCCAAGATTCAAACAATAATCATATTCAGAAAATAGAATTTTGTCTCCAATTGGTACTAAAGGAGCGCCTTGTCCACCCAATTTTACATCTTGAACTCGGAAATCGCACACTATTTTTTGTTTCGTAATTTTTGCTATTTCTGGTAAATTTCCAATTTGAAGCGTGAATCCATTTTGTGGTTGATGTAAAATCGTATGTCCGTGAGAACAAACCGCATCTAAATTTGAAATGTTATTTTTAGTGATGAATTCAGAAATGATATTACCTAATAAATTGGTGTATTCTACGTTTAAATCAGATAGTTCTGCTTGAGTGAAATTGATTCCGTTTTTTAGTTTCGAAATGATTTCAGAAGAGTAAGAAATGGTATCACATTCGTAAATTTCATACGACCATTTGTTGTTATTTATTTCAAATTTTATATGTGCCAAATCCACTCCATCTAATGAAGTGCCCGACATTACCCCGATAACGTTATAGTTCTTATTAAACATGGGTTAAAAATACAATTTCTTATTGAAAATTTAATATAAAATAACTACATTTGAACGAAATTTTTTAAGATATATTCAAAATTAACCTATAGTAAAATAATGGATTTTAAATTAAACGAAGAGCAATTAATGATTCAACAAGCGGCAAGAGATTTTGCTGTGACTGAATTATTACCTGGTGTTATTGAAAGAGATGAACATTCAAAGTTTCCAACAGAACAAGTTAAGAAAATGGGAGAACTTGGTTTCTTAGGAATGATGGTTGATCCAAAATATGGAGGTGCTGGTTTAGATAGTATTTCTTATGTTTTAGCAATGGAAGAAATTGCTAAAGTTGATGCTTCTGCAGCAGTTATCATGTCAGTAAATAACTCTTTGGTTTGTGCTGGTTTAGAAAAATATGGTTCTGAAGAACAAAAAGTGAAATATTTAACTCCGTTAGCTAAAGGTGAAGTAATTGGAGCTTTCTGTTTGTCTGAGCCAGAAGCGGGTTCTGATGCAACTTCTCAAAGAACTACTGCTATTGATATGGGTGATCATTATTTAGTAAACGGTACAAAAAACTGGATTACAAATGGTGGAACAGCTTCTACTTATTTAGTAATTGCTCAAACTGACGCTTCAAAAGGACATAAAGGAATTAACGTTCTTATTATGGAAAAAGGAATGGAAGGTTTTGATATTGGACCAAAAGAAAAGAAAATGGGAATCAGAGGTTCTGATACGCATACTTTATTATTTAACAATGTAAAAGTTCCTAAAGAAAACAGAATTGGTGCTGATGGTTTCGGATTTTCATTCGCAATGTCAACATTAAATGGTGGTAGAATTGGAATTGCTTCTCAAGCTTTAGGAATTGCTCAAGGTTCTTTTGAATTAGCTTTGAAGTATTCACAAGAGCGTGTGGCGTTTAAAAAACCAATTTTCGAACACCAAGCTATTGCTTTTAAATTAGCAGACATGCATGTAAAAATTACAGCTGCAAGATTGTTAATTCACAAAGCTGCTGCTGAAAAAGATTTAGGTGAAGATATTGCACATTCTGGTGCGATGGCTAAATTATATGCTTCTGAAATTGCTTTAGAAGTTGCTAATGATGCAGTTCAAATTCACGGTGGTAATGGTTATGTAAGTGAATACCATGTGGAAAGAATGATGCGTGATTCTAAAATTACTCAAATTTATGAAGGAACTTCAGAAATCCAAAGAATTGTAATTTCAAGAGGATTAGTAAAATAAGACTCTTTATAGAAATAAAAAAAGGCAACCATTTCGGTTGCCTTTTTTGTTATAAGATATCTAAAGTTCTTTCTAAACTCATGCCTCGTGAGCCTTTAATTAGTAAGAAACTGTTTTCTGTTTTTTGCGATGTAAATGCCAATTGAAATGATTCAAAAGTTTCATAAAAGTTCATGTTTGAATTTGAGTTTTTATGTACGAAGAAATCCTTTCCAATAAAATGAAAGATAATATCTTCTTGGTTGATACAAAATTCAATTAGTTTTTTGTGCTCATAAGAACTTTCAATTCCTAATTCGAACATATCGCCTAAAATGGCTACTTTGTTTTTCTCTTCTAATTGAAAGAAGTTAGTTAAAGCGGCATTCATGCTACTAGGATTCGCATTATAAGCATCTAAAATGATTTTGTTAGAATTCTTTTCTAATAATTGCGAACGGTTGTTATTTGGAATGTAGTTTTCTAAACCAAATTTAATTTTCTCATTTGAAACACCAAAATGTTTACCAATTGTAACAGCCGCATTAATATTATTGGCATTGTACAAACCAATTAAATGTGATTGTATTGTAGTGTTTTCAAATTCAATTTTCACCATCGGATTGGTTTCAATTTTTGTGATATTTACAAAATTCTCTGCATTGTTTAATCCGAAAATGATTCTATTAATATTTGTGGTTTTTTCGTTTTGAATTGCATCATCAATATTTACAAAAGCAGTTTTGTGATTTGAAGATAAGTATTCGTACAATTCGCTTTTCCCTTTTATGACACCTTCAGTTCCACCGAAACCTTCTAAATGTGCTTTTCCGAAGTTGGTAATATAACCAAAATCAGGTTGGCAAATTTCGCAAAGCATTTCAATTTCTTTTTGATGATTGGCACCCATTTCTACAATGCCTATTTCTGTAGTTGAGTCAAACGAAAGTAAAGTTAATGGAACTCCAATGTGATTGTTTAAGTTTCCAATTGTAGCTTTGGTATTGAATTTTTGAGACAAAACCGCGTTAATTAATTCTTTCGTAGTTGTTTTGCCATTACTTCCAGTTAAACCAATTATGGTAATGTTTAATTGGTTTCTGTGGTAGTTTGCTAATTGCTGTAAAGCGAGTAAAGAATCTTCTACTAAAATAAATCGATCATCTATTTTGTACTCAGCTTCATCAATAATGGCAAATTTAGCACCGCTTTCTAATGCGCTTAAGGCAAACTTGTTTCCGTTAAAGTTATCGCCTTTAAGGGCAACAAATAAGTTATCACTATTTACTTTTCTATTGTCAGTTGCAATACCAGTGGTTTGCAAAAAGTAATTATAAATTGTAGCTATTTCCATACTGCTAAAATAAAAAAAAGCCCTTTAAAATTAAAGGGCTTTTTTAAAATATTTTTAAAGAATTATTATCCTTTTACGTTTCCTCTTGGAGTTTTCTTGTTAGATTTTGGTCCAACTTTAGACATTGCACATCTAAATCCAATGTAGTCAGTTGCCATATCTTGTGGGAAATATCTTCTTGAAGCTGGGTCTAACCAGTAAGCTCTATCTCTCCATGATCCACCTTTGTAAACTCTTACGTTGTCATCAACTAAAGTAGTTCTGTTGTCAGCCTTGTCAAATTGTTTAACTTGGTTTCCAGCACTATCTACAGAGATTTTATGTAATGGAGCTTTGTACATTCTTTTACTTGGGTCATCAGCTTTTTCTTTTTCTTCTTCAGAAGTTCCGAAGTCAAAATATCTTGTTGATTGTCTATCACCATCTCTGTAATTTTTGTTATCAGAAGTAGAGAAGTTTTGTCTTAAATATGTTTCGTTTTCATCAACTGGAATTTGAGCGATAGAACCAGGGAAGTTTCTAGCCATTACTTTTCCGTTACTTAAAGTGTCATATTTAATGTTGTCAACAGTAACCATTTCTACAGTTCCGTCTTCACCAATTTTATTTTTAGTATAAACGTTACCTCTAAAGTAGTTGAAGTCATTTCCTTCATCATCAATAATAGGTCTGTAAACGTCTTGTACCCATTCAGCTACATTTCCACCCATATCGTATAAACCGAAATCGTTTGGAGGGTAAGCTTTTACGTAGTTTGTAATATCAGCACCATCATCAGACCATCCTGCGATTCCACCGTAATCTCCTTTACCTTGTTTGAAGTTAGCCAATTGGTCACCTCTGTATTGTCTTTTACCTGAACGAGTATATTGACCTTTCCAAGGGTATTTCTTTTGACCTTTGTAAATGTTGTATTCTCTGTTTCCTACTAAAGCTAATGCAGCATATTCCCACTCAGCTTCAGTTGGTAATCTGTATTCTGGTAAAATTAAACCAGAACTTCTTTGAGCGTAAACATTTTTAGGCTCT
The DNA here is from genome assembly GCA_040385445.1 of Bacteroidota bacterium. Classification (GTDB taxonomy): domain Bacteria; phylum Bacteroidota; class Bacteroidia; order Flavobacteriales; family Flavobacteriaceae; genus Flavobacterium. The sequence goes on from JAZKHI010000020.1 coordinate 16,735, forward strand.
GAAGAACCACCATCAGTAGCAGTAGCACCTTTAGCTGGTCTTCTTCCACTGCTTTTTGAACCCATTGGTTTCTTTAAAACGATTTCTTCATTACCAGCAAAAGTTTTAGATGGTGAGTTAATGTAAGATTCAGTATCAAAGTTTGATTCTGCAGTTACATCAGCACTGATTTTATTTCCTTTTTTAAGGTAACCTTCTTTTTCAAGAATGTTTTCGTTTACACGGTTTGTTCTCCACTCACAGAATTCAGTTGCCTGAATCCAGTTAACTCCAACTACTGGGTAGTTTGCGTAAGCTGGGTGTCTTAAGTAGTTGTTAGTCATCGTTTCGTTATATCCTAAACGATTTCTCCATACTAAAGTATCTGGAATAGTTCCGTTGTAAATGTGTTTGTAATTATCTTCTGTTGGAGGATAAACAGATTTAACCCAGAATAAATATTCTGCATACATCATATTAGTAACCTCAGTTTCGTCCATAAAGAAAGATTGAACGTGTTGCTTAGTTGGACTATTGTTCCAATCATGCATAACGTCGTCTTCAACTTTCCCCATTGTAAACGCACCACCTTCAATAGAAGTCATTCCAGGAGGAGTTTCTTGCTTTTTGAATTTAGTGTTATATTGGAAACCACCTTTTTTATCGTTGATTTGCCATCCAGTTGCACTAGAACCACCTTTTGTGCTTCCTTTTTTGCTACAGCTGGTAAAACCTATTGTTACAGACAACGCTAATAACAATTTTAAAGTCATAATTTTAGTAACTTTCATACTTTTGTAGGTAATAATTTAAGTGCCGCAAGATAGTAATAAACCATTAATATGCAACAAAAAAATAAAAAAAAATTAAACATTATCTTAACTCGATTAATTATTAACGGATTATGCTGTTAAATATTGTATAAATTTATTTAAATATTTAATATTAACAATATTTTTTTTTATTTTGCGTTATTATGATAATGAAAAAGAATTTTTTAATACTGTTGTTTGCTTCTTTTTTGGGTTTAGCTCAAAACACGAAGGATTTCTCGCTTGTTTGGGTAAATAATTCTTCATTTGTTATTGGCGATTTAAAATATAATTTGCCTCAATTTGCTGCAGAAAATTTTGTTTTTGACAATTCTAATAAAACAATTAAATATACCAATATTTTTAATGTAGAAGGTTTAGTTTCTGATGGTGCAGTTTCATTAAGTAATGTTGTTTACGAAACCATTGACGCTTCTGTTTTAGGTGTTTTAAATGCATCCAAAATTTCTTCAAAATTAGATTTTAAATCATTCTCCTCTTTCGCAAGAGATCAAGCTTTTTTATCTTTCGATTTTAACCCTATAATTAAAGAGGGAGGTTTGTATAAAAGAGTAAAATCATTTAGCCTTGAATATACAGTTTCAAGTTCAAATAGATTAAGTAATTCCTTAAACGCAATTCAAAATTCTGTTTTAGCAAATGGAAGTTGGCATAGGTTTTATGTTGAAAAATCTGGTGTTTATAAAGTTAGTAAAGGTTTTCTGCAAAGTATTGGTGTAAATGTAGCTGTAGATCCAAGAAATATTAAGATTTATGGTAATGGTGGTAGAATGTTGCCTCTTTTAAATAGTATTCCATATCCAAATGATTTAGAAGAAAATGCGATTCAGTTTTTAGGAGAAGAGGATGGTGTTTTTAATGATAGTGATTATATCTTGTTTTATGCTGAAGGTGTTGATACTTGGAATGAAGAAAGTTTAACTCATGTGAATCAGTTTGCAGATAGATCATATTACTACGTAAGTACAAGTGGCTCTTCTGGGAAAAGAATTCAAAATTATATTGAACCAGCAGCTAGTCCAACGTTGTTATTATCAAATTATGATGGTTATCAATATCATGAAATTGATTTGGTTAATGCTGGAAAAATAGGAAGAAGATGGTTTGGAGAAGGTTTTAATATTGAAGAAAGTCAGAATTTCGATTTTACTCTACCGAATTATGTTTCGGGTTCTGCGGTTAGTTTTTCTGCTGATTTTGCTGCAGTTTCTTTTGTTTCAACATCTTTTAAAGTTAAAGCTAATAATGTTGAAATTGGGAATGTGCCAATTTTTGCTGCAAATGGATCAGATTTGGGGTTTGAAAATATTTTGAACACCACTTTTACTCCAACAAGTAATTCAGTATCTGTTAATTTAGAATACAATAATAATAGTGTTCCATCTGCAAAAGGATATTTAGATTATATTGTTTTAAAATACAATGCCGAATTGAAAGGTTATGGTAAGCAATATTTGTTTTCTAATTCTTTAGTTGAAACAAATATTGGAGTTGGACAGTATACTGTTTCCAATGCAACAAATATTAAATCGGTATGGGAAGTTACAGATATATATAACGTTACTAAATTGGATAATTCGCAAAGTAGCATTTCTTTTAAATTGGATTTAGGTCAAGATAGAAAATTTGTTGTTGTTGATTATTCGGATACTTATTCTCCTTTAAGTGAGAAAGATACCAATGTGCCTAATCAGAATTTAAAAGGAACTATTTTTAACGATAATAATGGTGTTCCAAAAGATATCGATTATTTAATTATAACTCCATCATATTTAGTTGCGCAGGCTGAAAGTTTAGCTAATTTTCATAGAAATAATTCCAATATGATTGTTAGAGTGGTTACATTACCAAGTATTTATAATGAATTTGGTGGTGGTAAACAAGATGTAGCTGCAATTAGAAATTTTGTAAAATATGTTTATAATAACAATCCTTCTTTTCCAAACAATAAAGTAAAATATTTGAATCTTTTTGGAGATGCTTCTTATGATTTTAAAGATAGAATAAAAAACAACACGAATGTTATTCCAGTTTATCATGGTTTTTTTCCTTCGATATCTCTATCAGCTAATAACAGTACTAATTTTTCATTATTTAATTCATTTATGTCCGACGACTTTTTTGCAATGTTAGATGATAATGAAGGAAATATATCTGGTTCAATACAAGGAGTAGACGTAGCTGTTGGTAGAATGTTGGTTTCTTCTAATGCTCAAGCAGCTGAAATGGTAAACAAAGTTGTAGAGTATCACAATGAAAAATCATACGGAAGATGGCGTAATAATTTAGTTTACTTAGCTGATGATCCTAATTCAGCAACTGATCACTCTGGCGATTGGTTATTGCAAAAAGACTTAAATATTTTAGCAGATGAAGTCGCTGCTGATAATCCTTTTTTTAATACTAAAAAAATCCTTACAGATGCTTATGTGCAAGTTGTAAGTGCTGGTGGCGAAAGATATCCAGAAGCTAAAAAAGCATTTGTAGATGCTATTAATTTAGGTGCTTTAGTTTTGAATTATTACGGTCATGGAAATGAAGAAAGTCTTGCTGTAGAACGTATTTTTGAAAAAGCAGATGCGCAAACACTAAATAATAGAAATAAGTATCCTTTATTTATTACAATTACTTGTGAATTCACACGTTTTGATGATCCAAATCGTCCAACTGGTGGGGAGTATATGTATTGGAATTCTGGAGGCGGAGCCATATCGCTTTTAGCAACAACAAGACAAATTGGGCAAAGTTCTGGTTTAGGAATTAACAATATAGTTTATCAGCATTTGTTTGATATGGAAAATGGTGAATATTTAACTATTGCTGAATCATTCAGAAGAGCTAAAAATCAGTCAGGATTTGTTGATGATAGGGTGGTGTTTTATATTGGTGATCCTGCTTTGAAATTGGCAATCGCCAAACCAAAAATAGTTTTAACAAAAGTGAATGGTGAGGATATAAATACAACAACTCTTTCTTTACAAGCTTTGTCATTAGCTACGATTTCTGGAGAGGTTTTAAATGAAAATGATATACTAATTTCAAATTATAATGGTGATTTAGCTGTTCAAGTTTATGATAAAAATTTAAACAGACAAACTTTAGATAATGATAATGTTCAAGCGATTTTAGGAAATAATTACCCGAAATTAGATTTTGTTGCCTTAGGTGAAGTTATTTATAGAGGAAATGCTTCAGTGGTAAATGGTAAGTTTGAATTTAGCTTCATTGTGCCACAAGATATTCAAATACCAGTTGGCGATGCAAGAGTGAGTTTTTATGCTAAAAGTAATAACCCAATTTTACAAGATCAAAGAGGTTATAATAGTCAAATTAAAGTTGGAGGAATTAACATTAATGCTCCAGCGGATACAACGCCACCAAAATTGAAATTGTATATGAATGATACTAATTTTGTGAGCGGTGGAATTACAAATAAATCTCCTATATTTTTGGCCTTTTTAGAAGATGAAAATGGTATCAATACAGCAAGTGGAATTGGTCATGATATCGTGGCAATCTTAGATAATGATGAAAACAATCCTTTTATTTTAAATGATTATTACGAAACAGAAACAGATAATTACAAAAAAGGAAAAGTTACTTATCAGTTTAGAGATTTAGCACCAGGATTACATACTATATTATTTAAAGCTTGGGATGTTTACAATAATTTAATAACTGGAGAAATTCAGTTTGTTGTTATTGGTGATGGTGATTTAGAATTAGAACATGTATTAAATTATCCAAATCCATTTGTAAGTTATACGGAATTTTGGTTTAATCATAACAGGCCATTCGAGCCTTTAGATGTACAAGTGCAAATTTTAACAATTACAGGTAAATTGGTAAAAACAATAAATCAAACAATTGTAAATGAAGGATTTAATTCAAGAGATATCAAGTGGGATGGAAAAGATGATTTTGGAGATAAGATTGGTAAAGGTGTTTATGTTTATAAACTAACCGTGAAATCATCGTTAACAGGTAAGAAAACAGAAAAAATAGAAAAACTTGTAATCCTATAAAAAAAATGTATATTTGTCGGCTTACTTATAAAAAACAGAGCTTATTGACATAAAATTACATCTGAAATAAATATATTAACCAAAACAAACAGATGAAGAATCTAATTAAATTTTTACCAATTATTTTAATTGCGCAGTTTTCTAAAGCGCAAGATAGAGTAATTACTACTGGTGTACCATTTTTATTAATCGCTGCTGATGCACGTTCTGCCGGTATTGCTGATATGGGTGTGGCTACTTCTGCTGATGCATATTCACAACAATACAACCCTTCTAAATATGCGTTTTCTAAACAAAAACAAGGATTTTCAGTAAGTTATACACCTTATCTAACAAGTATTGCTAATGATATTTCTTTAGGACAAGTTACTTATTTTAATAGAATTAATGATAGAAGTGCTTTCGCAGGAAGTTTACGTTATTTTGGTTTAGGTGATATTGAATTAAGAAACTCTTTTGATGATCCAGGAAGAACAGTAAGCCCTAATGAATTGGCTTTAGATGGTTCATATTCATTAAAATTGAGTCCAGATTTCGCAATGGGTATTGCTGGTCGTTATATTCGTTCTAACCTAAAAATTCCAGATTCAAATACAGATTCTAAACCGGCATCAACTTTTGCAGTCGATATTTCAGGTTTATATCAATCTCAAGAAGAAGCTTATGATAGCTTTAATGGAAGATGGAGAGCAGGTTTCAATTTTCAAAATTTAGGTCCAAAAATTTCTTATGATAATGATCAACTAAATGAAAATTTCCTTCCAGCAAATATGCGATTAGGAGGAAGTTTCGATTTTATTTTTGATGATTACAATAAAGTAAGTGTTATTGGAGAAGTTACAAAATTATTAGTGCCAACACCTCAAATTGCAGGCGAACCAATTGATTCTAATGGAGATGGAGATTTTACAGATCCTGAAGATGTAACGCAACAAGAACAAAACGCCATTAATAACGAAAACTATAGAAAAATAAGTTGGACTAGCGGTATTTTTAAATCATTTAATGATGCGCCAGATGGTTTTTCTGAAGAATTAAAAGAGTTTACATGGGCTTTAGGAGCAGAATATTGGTATCAAGATTCATTTGCTTTAAGAACTGGTTATTTCAATGAAAGCGTTGAAAAAGGAGCAAGAAAATATTTAACTTTAGGTGCTGGTTTTAAATATAACGTTGTGAAAATTGATGTTTCATATTTATTCTCTGCATCGAAAGTGAGAAACCCTTTAGAAAATACATTGCGTTTTTCTCTAACATTTAATTTCGGTGACGAATACGAAGATAATTAATAGTATTAATAATAAATTTAAATCCAAATTCAATTTTTTTGAATTTGGATTTTTTTTCCTAAAAAAATAAATATTAAAGCTAACATATGAAGGAAATTCAAATAGAAACTAAATTGTCAGTTTTCGAATCTTTTGGAGAATTATCACATTCAGAAAGAGAATATATGAATCAGGCTATTGAAGTTAGAAAAAATGCCTACGCGCCTTATTCTAAATTTTTGGTTGGAGCTGCAATTGTTTTAGATAATGGCGTAGTGTTGCAAGGTTCAAATCAAGAAAATGCGGCTTATCCATCTGGTTTGTGTGCAGAACGTGTAACCATTTTTTATGCTGGTGCCAATTATCCAAATAATAAAATTGTAAAACTTTTTATTTCGGCAACTCCTTCAGATCGAGATTCGGAAAATCCAATTCCACCTTGTGGTTCTTGTCGTCAAGCCATTGCTGAATATGAAATCAAACAAGATTTGCCAATCGAAATTTATTTCATGGGAGCGAAAGGTGCGGTGTATAAATCTGATTCTTTGAAGAATTTATTGCCATTCATGTTTGATAAAAGTAACCTATAACGATTTCGTTAGAAAAAAACACAATAAATTGCTTAAATTGTAAATTTAAACATCAATTAATTTTTAGAATAAAATACGTTGTAGTATTTTTGTGGTTCGAAAAAATAAAAATAAATAAATTCATAAATACATATGAAACCAATTACAAAAGAAGTATATCTAAAATGGTATGAAGACATGCAG
>JAZKHI010000021.1:0-44013 GCA_040385445.1 Bacteroidota bacterium
CTGTTAGTGGTTCACATTTAGAACAAGAAGGAATTGTTGGTTTAGACAAATCTGGTTTTAGAAGAAATACAGCGGCTTTATCATTAGGTGTAGATTTAACGAAAAAATTAAAATTTCAAACAAATTTAAATTATACGTTTTTAAACAGAAAATCGCTTAACGAAAACGGTTTAGGTTCTGTATTGTTTAATGCGATTAACACACCTTCAACAATTTCTCCATATACAGCAAACGGCGATTTTTCATTAGTTCCAAGTACACCAGGTTTTGGAATTGAAGTCATCAATCCATTAGCTCAAATTGAGAATACATATAACGATTATAATATAAAAAGATTAAGTGGAGCTTTTGGTTTAGATTATTCCATTATTCCAGACTTAGTTTTATCTTCTAAAGTAGGATTTAACACGGCTAATTCTGAAGGAAAATCTTTTTCAAAAATTGTAAATTATGGTGGAAAAGTATTTGATGTAACAAGAAGTAGTGTATCGCAAGATGGGCAAAATTTCAATAGTTATGTTTTCGATTTGTATTTAACGTATAAAAAGAATTTTAATAACCATAATTTAACTGGAACTCTAGGAACTTCAAACGCTAAAGATTGGGGTAATGGTTTATTTGCAACTGGTTATGATGTGCCAAACAATTCTTGGGATTTTGCGGATATTAGTTTAGCAAACGGTTTACCCACTTCAAAAAATGTTGGTTCTTACGTATATGACGAAAGAATAAACTCATATTTTGCTCGTATTCAATATGATTACGATGGGAAATATCTACTTTCAGGTATTGCTCGTAGAGATTCTTCAACTAAATTCGGACCAGATTTTGCCGTGGCTTATTTTTACTCTGCTACAGGAGGTTGGGTACTTTCCAAAGAAAGTTTCTTGTCAAGTGTAGAATCAATAAATTTAATGAAATTAAGAGCTAGTTACGGAACTTTAGGTAACGACAAAATACCAAGTAATGGTTATGTTGGCTATTTAAATGGTGAAGCAACTTATGTTTTTGATAACGCTTTAGTAAACGGCGTAACAATTGGTCAATTAGCAAATCCTGGTTTAAAATGGGAAACAGCTAAGAAATTTGATGTAGGTTTAGATGTGAAATTGTTTAATAACCAACTTGATATTACAACTGATTATTTCGTAGAAAGTAGAAACGATTTATTAATTGCAGGTTTACCAGTTTCTGGTATTGTTGGAGCTGGAGCGCCAGGTGGAGCACCACCAACAGTAAATGCTGGATCTACAGAAAATAAAGGTTTTGAATTTTCTATTGGTTATAATAAAAAATTAAATAAAAATTTATCATTTAGTGTCAACTCTAACCTAACCACAATTGATAATGTTGTTACAAAAGTGAGTGATAGTAGAGGAATTATTGAAGCAGGTTCATTTGGTGTAGGGCAACCAGCCATTTCTAGAATGCAAGAAGGTGAATCTATCGGTTATTTTTACGGATTACAAGCAGATGGAATTTTTCAAAACCAAGCTGAAATTAATGCACATCCATCTCAAGCTACTTTAGGAGCAAATACCGCACCTGGTGATATTCGTTTTAAAGATGTTAATGGTGATGGTATTATTAATTTAAATGACAGAACCAAAATTGGTAGCCCTTTACCAGAATTTACTTTAGGTTTCAATACAAATATTACATATAAAAACGTTGATTTTGCGGCCTATTCTTATGCTTCTATTGGTAACGATATGGTTAGAAATTATGAACGTACTTTATCTGACTTAAACAAATTAGATTATGTTTTAGATCGTTGGACAGGAGAAGGAACTAGCAATACAGTTCCAAGAGTTACTACTGGAGCAACAAATAATAATTTATTTTCAAGCTATTTTGTAGAAGATGCGTCTTTCTTCAGAATTCAAAATATTCAATTAGGTTATTCATTAGGAGATAAAGTCATTAAGAACTTTGGTATTACAAAACTGCGTTTTTATGCCGCAGTAAATAATGTGTATACGTTTACAAAATACAGAGGTTTTGATCCAGCTGCCACAAATGGTGCTGCTATTGGTGGCGGAATTGACTATGGTTTTTATCCAACACCAAGAACTTATATGTTTGGTTTAAATCTTAACTTTTAATCTTATTATCATGAAAAAATATATAATACTAACCACCGCTTTTTTGTTCACTGTTGTAACATTTTTATCTTGTTCAGATGAATTTGTAGATAGAGAAGCACAATATTCAATCGATTCCGAAAATTATTTTAATTCGGAACAAGATTATCAAGATGCACTTGTGGGTGCTTACGATTTACTTCATTCAAGTTTTATGAATGTTTTAGTTGGAGAAATTGCCTCAGATAATACGGTTTCTGGTGGTGAAAGTGCCAATGATGTGGTAGGGATTCAACAAATTGATGAAATGAATCATTCTTCAGTAAATACAAATCTTAAAAATATTTGGGATTGGATGTTTGCTGGCGTACAAAGATGTAATTACATTTTAGAATTTAAAGATAAAACAGATTTCCCAAACAAAAATCAAGTAATTGCAGAAACTCGTTTTCTTCGTGCTTATTATCATTTTGAATTAGTAAAATGGTTTGGTGGTATTCCATTAAATGGCGATAAAAGATTTAAAGTTGGCGATGAAAAAACTATTCCTCGTGCCTCAGTTGCTGAAGTTTATGCTACAATTGAATCGGATTTATTATTTGCGATAGATAATTTAAATCCAACAGCTTCTCAAACAGGAAGAGCTACCAAAAGTTCCGCTCAAGCTTTATTAGGAAAAACTTACTTGTATCAAAATAAATTCGCTCAAGCGGCAACAGTTTTAGAACAAGTAATTGTTACAGGAAATCATTCATTAGTTACGAATTACAATACAATTTTTGAAAATAATAACGAAAATAATTTAGAATCTGTTTTTGAAGTTCAATATACTGATGCTCAAGGTGCTAGTTTCGATTGCTTACAATGTAGTGAAGGAAATGTAGCGGTTGGTTTCAATGGAATTAGAAACTATAATGGACCTAATTTTGATTCTGGTTTTAGTTTTAACTTACCAACTCAAGCCGCATACGACGCTTATGAAGTAGGCGATAATAGAAGAGATGTTGCTATTTTAAATATTGTTACTTGGGCTGCTGCAAATAATGCAACTTATGGAACGGGCTACAAAAATACAGGTTTCTTCAATAGAAAATATCTACCAAGAAAAGGTGATGCCAATATTGGTGATCAAAACTTAACAAATCCAAATAATTACAGAGCAATTCGCTATGCAGATGTGCTACTTATGGCCGCAGAAGCTTTTAACAGAAGTGGAAACGATACAAAAGGTAGAGACTATTTAAATTTAGTAAGAAGAAGAGCATTTGGAGATACCAATCATGATATTTCTGCTTCTGGTGCAGCTTTAACTGATTTTATTTGGGCGGAAAGAAGATTAGAATTAATTGGTGAAGGTCACCGTTTCTTTGATTTAGTGAGAACAAATAAAGCAACAACTTCAATTACAGGATTCGTTTCTGGAAAACATGAAGTTTTCCCAATTCCTCTTGAAGAAATTCAATTTTCAAATGGTAATTGGACACAAAACCCTAACTACTAAAACAGCATATTTATGAAAAATATAAAATTAATTTTTAGTCTATTGATATTCACCTTTTTTATAGGTTGTACAAATGATGACAGTAGCATAGCACTTGAAGGAGTGGAAAAACCAACAAATATTTCTGCTTTAATGACTATAAAACAAGACAATTCAGGAAAAGTTACCATTATTCCAAGAGGTGAGGGTGTTACTCAATATGAAGTGTATTTCGGAGATGGAACTGTAGCACCAGCTTATGTTAGTCCTGGAGCTTCTGTACAACATACTTATAGCGAAGGAACTTTTACAGTAAGAATTGTAGCGATGACAATTGACGGACAAAAAACTGAGGTAACTCAACCGTTAACCGTTTCATTTTTAGCTCCAACAAATTTAAATGCAACTATTGCACATGTTCCTGGAGATAATATGTCTATGTCGGTTCAAGCTACTGCAGATTTAGAAACTTTTTTTCAAGTGTATTGGGGTGAAGATCCAAATCAAATTCCAGTAGATTTTATGGAAGGTGAAACGGTTACTCATACTTATGCAAACGTAGGAACTTATACAATAAAAGTTGTAGCATTAAGTGGAGGAGTAGCCACTACAGAATACCAAGAAAACATTACTATTTCAAATCCGGTTTTGATGCCAATTAATTTTGAATCAACGACTTTAAACTATGCCTTTACCAATTTTGGAGGTGCGAATACTACAGTAGTTTCAAATCCAGACATTAGCGCAGGAAATGGTAGTTCGAAAGTTGCTCGTTTAACAAAAAATAATGGTTCAGAAGTTTGGGCGGGTTCGTTTATAGAATTAGGTATGCCAATTGATTTCTCTACTATGCAAAAAATTAAAATTAAAGCTTGGTCACCTCAATCTGGAATTGTTGTGAAAATGAAATTAGAAAATTTAGCCAATCCTAATATTAATACAGAAGTAGATGTTACCAATACAACTGCAAATGCTTGGGAAGAATTGATTTTTGATTTTACAGGCGTTAATAATGCGAATAATTATCAAAGAGTGGTGGTGTTTTTCAATTTCGGAAATGCAGGAACAGGTTTGAATTATTATTTTGATGATATTGAAGTTACATCAGGAGCTGAAAGTGTGGCATTACCATTAACTTTTCAATCAAGTACTTTAACTTATACTTTTTCTGATTTTGGAGGAGCAACTTCAACGGTTCAAAATAACCCTGATGCGACTGGTATAAATACTTCTACAAAAGTTGGAAGATTAGTAAAAGGCAATGGAGCTCAAGTTTGGGCTGGTTCATTTATAGAATTAGGCGCACCAATCAATTTTGCAACCATGCAAAAAATTAAAATGAAAGTTTGGTCGCCACAAGCAGGTATTGTAGTAAAATTAAAATTGGAAAATTTAGCAAATGGAACTATAAGTACAGAATTAGATGCTACAACAACTGTTGCAAACGGTTGGGAAGAATTAACATACGATTTTACTGGAATTAATAATGCCAATAATTATCAAAGAGTTGTAGTGTTTTTCGATTTCGGAAATGGAGGAACTGGAGCAACTTATTATTTTGATGACATTAAATTATCTAACTAAAATTTTAAAAAAATGAAAACAATTATAAATAATATATTAGTTACACTAACATTTCTTTTAGTTTCTAGCTGTCAGGAAGATGATAACTCTTTTGGTGATTTATCTGCACCAACAAATTTAGTTGTTCAAACTGACATACAAGGAGATGATGTCTCTAATCCAAACGGAGATGGTTCAGGGATTGTTGATTTTGTAGCCACAGCAACTAATGCTATTTCATATAAATATGTTTTTAGTGATGGAACTTCTGCAAATGCACCTTCAGGACAATACCAAAAACGTTTTACACAACCGGGTGTAAATGAATATACAGTAACAGTAACAGCCTCTGGAAAAGGAGGGGTAAGTACAACAACGACTTTTAATATTGAAGTTAGAAGTGATTTTACTGATGACGAAGCGGTACAGTTTTTAACTGGCGGTTCTCAGAAAAATTGGTATTGGTCTGCCTCAGAACCAGGTCATCTTGGTGTGGGTCCAAATAATTCTGATGCTACTCAAAACTATTATGGTTTTTACTATCAAGCAGCACCTTGGGAAAAAGCTGGTAGCCCAGAAAGTAGCTGTCTTTATGAAAACGTTTTAAATTTTTCATTAAATGGCGGACAATTAAATTATCAGTTAAATAATGGTGGAAGTACTTTCTTTAATTCTGCATTTAATAGCGTAGTTGGAGCAACTTCTTCTAGTGATGGCTGTTATACTTATGATACTTCAGGGGTAAAAACAGTTACATTATCTCCTTCAGAATCTGTAGTGGTAGCTAACAATATTCCAAATCAAACACGTGGCACCATGTTGAATTTTTCTGATAATGGATTTATGGGATATTATATTGGTCAAAGTTCCTATGAAATTATTTCAATTACAGCTAATCGTATGGTTGTAAGAGCTGTTATGGGAGGAAATCCTGCATTAGCTTGGTATCATACTTTTACAACAATTCAACCGATACAAAGCCCAGATGTAGACTATACAAATTTAGTTTGGTCTGATGAATTCAATACGGATGGTGCTCCTGATGCTTCAAAATGGGGTTACGATATAGGTGCTGGCGGCTGGGGTAATGGAGAAGCTCAATACTATACAAACGATACAGATAATGTCACTGTTCAAGGTGGTAATTTAAAAATTACTTTAAAAGCAGAAAACTTCAGTGGGTCTAATTATACATCTGCACGATTAAAATCTGAAAATAAATTTGAATTTACTTATGGAAAAGTTGAGGTGAGAGCGAAATTGCCTGCTGGTGGTGGAACTTGGCCTGCAATTTGGATGTTAGGTCAAAATTATGCTACAAATTCTTGGCCAGCTTGTGGAGAAATTGACATAATGGAACACAAAGGAAATGAACAAAACAAAATTTACGGAACATTACATTATCCTGGAAACTCAGGTGGTAACGGAAATAGTAATTCTACAACAATTGCTAATGCATCTACTCAATTTCATTTATATAAAACGATATGGTCACCATCTTCAGTGAAATTATATGTAGATGATGTGTTGTTTCATACGGTTGCTAATAATGGTACATTGCCTTTCAATGCCGACTTTTTCTTAATTCTAAACGTTGCAATGGGTGGAACTTTCGGAGGAGCAATTGATTCTTCTTTCTTACAATCATCAATGGAAATTGATTACGTTAGAGTGTATCAATAAAATTTTTATAAATAAGTACTACCAAGAAGGGAATATTTCTTCTTGGTGCTGCATTATATCTTATCAAATTTTACAATGGGTTTAAAATCAATAAAATCGTATCTTATAATCAGTGTGTTGATTTTAAGTTGTGCTGCACCTAAAAAAAGTAGTATGGCTTCAAATCCAAATTCAATTGATAAAAAAGTCGATTCACTTCTACAAATAATGACATTAGAAGAAAAAATCGGACAGTTAAATCAATATAATGGTTTTTGGGAAATCACAGGGCCAGCTCCTAAAGATGGACAAGCAGCCAAAAAATATAATGATTTAAAAAAAGGTCTTGTTGGTTCGATGCTAAATGTAAAAGGGGTAAAAGATGTGTATGCGATTCAAAAAATTGCAGTTGAAGAAACCCGATTAGGAATTCCATTGCTTTTCGGATTTGATGTCATTCATGGTCATAAAACCATTAGCCCAATTCCATTAGCAGAAGCCGCAAGTTGGGATTTAGAAGCAATTAAAAAATCAGCTGAAGTGGCCGCAGAAGAAGCCGCAGCAGAAGGAATTAACTGGACATTCGCTCCAATGGTTGATGTTTCCAGAGATGCGAGATGGGGTAGAGTGATGGAAGGTGCTGGAGAAGACACGTATTTAGGAAGTAAAATTGCTGAAGCCAGAGTCAAAGGTTTTCAAGGTGATTTATCAACTAATAAGAACATTTTAGCTTGTGCGAAACATTTCGCAGGTTACGCTTTCGCTGAAGCAGGTAGAGATTACAACACAGTTACTGTAAGTGATGAGGTTTTGCACAACGTAATTTTACCACCTTTTAAAGCTTCTGTTGATGCCGGCGTGAAAACATTTATGAATTCCTTTAACGAATTAAACGGAATTCCAGCAACTGGTAGTGCATTTCTTCAAAGAGATATTTTAAAAAGAGATTGGAATTTTCAAGGTTTTATGGTTTCAGATTGGGGTTCTATTAATGAAATGATTTCTCATGGATTTGCAAAAGATAGCAAACACGCTGCTGAAATAGCTCTAAACGCAGGTTCTGATATGGATATGGAATCGTATGCATATGTGGAACATTTAAGTACTTTAGTGAAAGAAGGAAAAGTAAAAGAAATTTTAATTGATGATGCCGCAAGAAGAATTTTGAAAGTTAAATTTGAATTGGGTTTATTCGATAATCCATATAAATATTGTAATGAAGCTCACGAAAAAGCAACTGTCGGAAAAAAAGAAATTCACGACGCCGTTTTAGATGTCGCCAAAAAATCAATCGTACTTTTAAAAAACGAAAATAATTTATTACCCTTACCAAAGTCAAATCAAAAAATTGCTCTAATTGGTGCTTTGGCAAACGATAAAACAAGTCCATTAGGAAGTTGGCGAATTGCCGCTCAAGATAATACAGCAATTTCTGTTTTAGAAGGTATGCAACAATATAAAAACAACGAGTTAACGTATGTAAAAGGTGCCGATGTTACTGTTGGTAGAACACAATTTATTTGGGAAACTCCTATCAATACAACTGATAAATCAGGTTTTGCTGAAGCAATTGAAGTAGCTAAAAAAGCAGATGTTGTAGTTTTAGTTTTAGGAGAACATGGTTTGCAATCTGGTGAAGGTAGAAGCCGATCAGATATCGGTTTGCCAGGCGTACAGCAAGAATTATTAGAAGCGATTTATAACGTCAATAAAAATATTGTTTTGGTATTAAATAATGGCCGACCATTAGCTATTCCTTGGGCTGCGGAAAACATTCCAGCTATTGTTGAAGCATGGCATTTAGGAACACAAAGTGGAAACGCGATCGCTCAAGTACTTTATGGTGATTATAATCCGAGTGGAAAATTACCAATGACTTTTCCAAGAAATGTAGGTCAAGTTCCTATATATTACAATTATAAAAATACGGGACGACCAACAATGAACGAACCAGAAAGTGTATTTTGGTCACATTATTCTGATGAAAAAAACACACCACAATTCGCTTTTGGATTTGGATTAAGTTATTCTAAATTTGAATATTCAGATTTAAAATTAAGCGCGAATTCATTTTCAAATAACGGAAAAATTTCAATTTCGGTAATGTTAAAAAACAATAGTAATGTAGCTGGAAAAGAAGTTGTGCAATTATATATCAGAGATTTAATTGGAAGTACAACCAGACCAGTAAAAGAACTAAAAGGTTTTGAAATGGTGAGTTTAAAACCATTCGAAAGCAAAATCATTACTTTTACAATTAACGAAGAAACAATAGCGTTTTTCACCGCTAATAAGAAATGGGAAGCCGAAGCTGGCGATTTTAAAGTTTTTGTTGGAGGAAGTTCTGATAAAACTTTAGAAGCTAATTTCGAATTCTTAAAAAAATAACTAATATGAAGAAAATTCTTGTCTTATTTCTGTTTATAAATATTGCTTTTTCCCAAAACTCAAAACGTGTTTTAGTTTGGGAAGAAAATTTCAATGCCGTAGCATTAGATTCAACCGTTTGGAATTTTGAATTGGGTAACGGTTGTCCGAATTTATGCGGTTGGGGAAATAACGAAGCACAAGTATACACGAATAAAAATCATAAATTAAAGGATGGTTTTTTAGTTGTAGAAGCCAAAAAAGAAGGAGATTCCTATACTTCAACCCGAATTACAACAAAAGATAAAAAAGAATTTCAATACGGTCGCATTGAAGCCAGAGCAAAATTACCAGTTGGAACTGGTTTGTGGCCAGCGTTTTGGATGCTTGGCGCGAATATTTCCGAAGTAGGTTGGCCAAAATGTGGAGAAATTGATATTTTGGAATATGTTGGAAAACAACCTGATGTCGTTTTTACTTCTTTGCATACACAAGCCAGTCATGGAAATACAATCAATACAAAGAAAACAACTATTCCAACAATCGAAGAAGGTTTTCACACCTACGCAATTGATTGGACAAAAGATAAAATAGCTTTTTTTGTGGATGATGTTTTGGTTTATACTTTTCAACCAGAAGTTAAAGATGAAAATACTTGGCCGTATAATCAACCTTTTTATTTTATTATTAATGTAGCTATTGGTGGAAATTTCGGAGGACCAGCAATTGATAACACCATTTTACCTCAAGAATTTATTGTTGATTATATAAAAGTCTATCAATAAATAGTTGTCATAAAATCCTTTAAAACGATTATTATCAATTTTTAGTACAATCAAAATGTTAAAATTTTAGCAAAAATTTGTTTTTATGAAATATTTAACATTATATTTGTTCCTACTAATCTCAAAAACCAATTTGCGTATAACATAAAAATACTCTTTTTTTAGAAACATAGTCCCAAAAATCTAAAAGGTATAATTATGGCAAATAAGTTACAAAATCCCGACGCAGTTTTATTACATAACTACATTAGTGGAGATGAATCTGCACTACAAATTTTAATTGACAGACATCAATCTAAAATTTATGGATTTATTTATTCCAAAATTCAGGATAGATCTGTTTGTGATGATATTTTTCAAGATACATTTATCAAAGTTATTAAAACCTTAAGAACAAAAGGTTATAACGAAGAAGGTAAATTTTTACCTTGGGTGATGCGTATTGCTTCTAATTTAGTAATAGACTATTTCCGTCATAATAAAAAAATGCCTTTTCAGAGAGAAACTGATGAATACAGTATTTTTAATTTTATGTCAGATTCTAGTTTATCAATTGAGAATCAATTAATTGAGAATCAAGTAGAATTAGATGTTAGAAAAATCGTAGAACAATTACCTGAAGACCAAAGAGAAGTCATAAAAATGCGTTTTTATGAAGATTTAAGTTTTAAAGAAATTTCTGAAATAACTGGCGTAAGTATCAATACTGCCTTGGGTAGAATGCGTTATGCGGTTATTAATCTGAGAAAGATAATTGAAAAAAATAGCATTATTTTAACGAATTAAATAATGTAACACAATAATAGAGAAGTTTTTACGTTATAGATTAATAAACAATTAAATTTATAAATGGCAAAACTTTACTCTAAAAAAAGAAAATCAATTAAAGAAATGAAACCCAGTAAAGAAACAGTTAGTTTTATTTTGAGTTATTCGCAGGCAATGAAAATAGTAAAAGTTGGTGATCTGACTTTTGAAAACATTGTAAATTGATAAAAATGCTCCGAAATTACTTCGGAGCATTTTTTATTTCATATTCCTTCAAAACCGATTTTCTTCCAATAGTTTTGGTAATAATATCTTTTTCTAAATCCCAACCACGCGCAGGAGAATATTCTCTTCCGTACCAAATAATTTGTAAATGCAAATCGTTCCAAGTGTTTTCAGGAAAAATAGCTTTGGCATCTTTTTCTGTTTCCACTACGTTTTTTCCTGAAGTTAAATTCCAACGATACATTAATCTGTGAATGTGTGTATCAACTGGAAATGCTGGAACTCCAAAAGCTTGACTCATTACCACACTCGCCGTTTTATGTCCGACTGCAGGAAAACTTTCTAAAGCTTCAAAACTTTGAGGAACTTCACCATTATATTTGTCAATTAAAATATGAGATAAACCATGAATTCCTTTTGATTTCATTGGAGACAATCCGCAAGGACGAATAATATCTTGAATTTCTTCTACACTCATTTTAATCATATCGTACGGATTATCGGCTTTCGCAAATAAAAGTGGTGTAATTTGATTCACACGAACGTCTGTGCATTGAGCCGAAAGTAAAACCGCAACTAATAAAGTATATGGATCTTTGTGATCTAGTGGAATTGGAATTTCAGGATATAATTCGTTTAACGTATTTATAACAAATGTTGCACGTTCTTTCTTAGTCATTTTAGTATATTTGAAATGTATTTTCACATCAAAAATAACTTGAAACTTCAAACAAAAAAAACTTTAAACAAAAAATATATAATGACACATTTAAAAATAGGAGATAAGGCTCCAAGTTTTTCAGGAACAGATCAAAATGGAAAATCACATTCACTAGCAGATTATAAAGGTAAAAAATTGGTAGTTTTCTTTTATCCGAAAGCAAATACACCAGGTTGTACAACTGAAGCTTGTGATTTACGTGATAATTATGAACGTTTTCAAGCGAATAACTACGAATTATTAGGTGTGAGTGCAGATAGTGCCAAAGCGCAAAAAAAGTTCGAAGAGAAGTACAGTTTTCCTTTTGCTTTGTTGGCAGATGAAGATAAATCTGTGATTAATGCCTTTGGTGTTTGGGGGCCAAAAAAGTTTATGGGAAGAGAATTTGATGGGATTCATAGAACGACTTTCGTAATTGACGAAAACGGAATTATTTCAGATGTGATTGAAAAAGTAAAAACCAAAGAACACGCGAGTCAGATTTTGTAGAAAATACGAGTTATAAAAAAGCCGTTCTGAAAATATCAGAACGGCTTTTTTTTTATTTTGAATTTCTTATAAATCAAATCCCATGTTTACGCCTAATTTATCGGCAATAATACGAGCGATTTTTCCTCTTAATTCTGGAATTTTTACACTATTTGTAACTTCACTTGTGAAAGCGTACATCAATAATGCTTTAGCTTCTTTTTTACCAATTCCACGTTGTTGCATGTAAAACATAGCATTTTCGTCTAATTGTCCAATCGTACAACCGTGAGAACATTTTACATCATCTGCAAAAATTTCTAATTGTGGTTTTGCGTTGATAGTTGCTTTATCACTTAATAAAATATTGTTGTTTTGTTGAAAAGCATCTGTTTTTTGCGCTTCTTTTTCTACGAAAATCTTACCATTGAAAACACCAGTTGCACTTCCATCTAAAATCGTTTTATAATTTTGGTGACTTTCGCAATTTGGCGTTGCGTGTTGCACTAAAGTATAATGATCTACGTGTTGTTTGTCGCCAATAATTGTAATTCCTTTTAAAGTCGAATCGATATGTTCACCTTGATGGTAGAAATTTAAGTTGTTTCTAGTAATATTTCCTCCGAAAGAGAAAGTATGAACAGAAACATGACTGTCTTGTTTTTGTGAAATGTACGTGTTGTCAATTAAATTTGCAGTTTGTAAATCATTCTGGATTTTATAATAGTCAACAATAGCACGTTTTTGAGCGAAAATTTCTGTAACCGAATTTGTTAAAACCGGATTATCATTTAAACTCTGATGACGTTCTACAATTTGAATATGCGAATTTTCTCCAACCACCACTAAATTACGAGGTTGCGTCATTAAAGCGGCTTCAGAACCTGTTGAGAAATAAATAATTTCAATTGGTTTTTCAACTACTTTACTTTTTGGAACATGAATATAAGCTCCTTCGTGAGAAAAAGCGGTGTTTAACGAAGTTAAACTATCATCTGAATTGGTAATTTTATTGAAATATTCATCAATAACCATTTTGTATTTTGGTTTTGTTAATGCCGAAGACATCAAACAAACATCCAAACCATCATGAGTTGTTGAAGATAAATACGAACTGAATTTTCCATCTACAAAAATTACTTTGTACGTGTCAACATCGTTTAAGAAGTATTTTTTTACTTCAGTAAAATCAAGCGCATTTTCTTTTTTTGCAAATACACTAAAGTCATTTTTTAAGATGGCATTTAAGGATGTGTATTTCCAAGCTTCCTCTTTTTTAGTTGGGAAACCTTTATTTTCGAAGTTTTTTATAGCCGAAGTTCTAATGTCGTGTAAATCGTTGTTTACATCAGCAATTTTCTCTTCGAACGCCATAAAAGACGATATTAATTTTTCTTTTAATTCCATAATTTTGTCTTAATGTCATAAAGTTTTAATGTCTAATGTCAAAGTAAAAACTTTTGACTTTACGACTTTTGACTTTCGACTACTTCATTTTTAATCCAATCGTATCCTTTTTCTTCTAATTCTAATGCTAAAGAAGCATCACCAGATTTTACGATTTTTCCGTCCATTAAAACGTGAACGAAGTCTGGAATAATATAATCTAATAAACGTTGGTAATGTGTAATTACTAAAACCGCATTCTTTTCATTTTTCAATTTGTTTACACCGTTTGCTACAATACGTAACGCATCGATATCTAAACCAGAATCTGTTTCATCCAAAATAGCTAATTTTGGTTCTAACATCGCCATTTGAAAAATTTCATTACGTTTTTTCTCACCACCAGAAAAACCTTCGTTTAGTGAACGAGATAAAAATTTACGGTCAATTTCTAATAATTCAGATTTTTCACGAATTAATTTTAGCATTTCATTAGCTGGCATATCTTCTTGTCCACGTGCTTTACGAGATTCGTTGATAGCTGTTTTCATGAAGTTAGTTACCGAAACACCTGGAATTTCTACTGGATATTGGAAAGATAAGAAAACACCTTTGTGCGCTCTTTCTTCTGGTGCTAATTCTGAAATGTCTTCGTTTTCTAAAAGAATTTCACCAGCCGTAACTTCATACGTTTCGTTTCCAGCAATAATTGAAGAAAGTGTACTTTTTCCGGCACCATTTGGTCCCATAATAGCGTGAACTTCTCCAGCTTTAATTTCTAAATTAATTCCTTTTAATATTTCCTTATCTTCTACTGAAGCGTGTAAATTTTTTATACTTAACATCGTTTTGGTTTTTATATAAAATCTAGTTCTATTTTTTCTGTTTCTATAAATGTATCTGCGTTGAAATGTTTGTTTCCAATATATTTCATTCCTAAATATTCTGCCGATTTTCTAAAAGGTAAATAAAAATCATAATCAATTTCATTTTCGTTTGAATTTGAAATTACTGCAAATTCTTTACCTCTTAATTCTCTGCCTGTCGGTTTTTCGATTCGAATTAAATCTGAAAATCGATCAAAAAACACTTTCATTATGCCACTCATACTGTACCAATAAATTGGTGTTGCAAATATAAGAGTGTCATAATTTGAAATTATTGTTCTCATTAAAAGAAGAAAATCATCTTCTCTGTTTTTGCTTTCGTAATCGTAATATGAAAATTGGTAATTATTTAAATTAATAACATCAATATTAAATTGATTAGAAATGGCTTCGGTTATTTTAGAAGTATTTCCGTTATTTCTTGAAGAACCAACTATGATTACTTTACGACTTTTCATTTTTTACCCCACACTTCCTTCTAAACTAATTTCCAATAATTTCTGAGCTTCCACTGCAAATTCCATTGGTAATTTGTTTAATACTTCTTTACTGAAACCGTTTACAATTAAAGCAATCGCTTTTTCAGTTGGAATTCCACGTTGGTTACAATAAAACACTTGGTCTTCTCCAATTTTTGAAGTCGTTGCTTCGTGTTCAATTTTCGCACTTGTGTTTTTACTTTCGATATATGGAAACGTGTGTGCACCACAATTGTTACCCATTAATAAACTATCACATTGTGAAAAGTTACGAGCATTATCTGCGTTTTTACTAATTTGAACTAATCCACGGTAACTGTTTTGCGATTTACCAGCCGAAATTCCTTTAGAAATAATCGTTGATCTCGTATTTTTACCTAAGTGAATCATTTTTGTTCCAGTATCCGCTTGTTGGTAGTTATTTGTAACTGCGATAGAGTAGAACTCACCAATTGAATTATCACCTTTTAATACACAAGATGGATATTTCCAAGTTACAGCAGAACCTGTTTCCACTTGTGTCCAAGAAATTTTTGCGTTTTTTTCGCATAAACCTCTTTTCGTTACAAAATTGAAAACACCACCTTTTCCTTCTTTATTTCCAGGATACCAGTTTTGAACTGTTGAATATTTAATTTCTGCATCGTCTAAAGCAATTAACTCTACAACAGCAGCGTGTAATTGATTTTCATCACGACTAGGAGCAGTACAGCCTTCAAGGTAAGATACATAACTTCCTTCATCGGCGATTACTAAAGTTCTTTCAAATTGTCCAGTTCCACCTTGATTAATACGGAAATACGTTGATAATTCCATTGGACAACGAACGCCTTTTGGAATATAACAGAAACTTCCGTCAGAGAAAACAGCCGAATTTAAAGCCGCATAAAAATTATCTTTTTGAGGCACAATTGTCCCTAAATATTTTTTTACTAATTCTGGATGTTCTTGAATCGCTTCAGAAATTGGACAGAAAATAATTCCTTTTTCACCCAATGTTTTTTTGAATGTTGTCGCTACAGAAACGGAATCGACTACGATATCCATCGCAATGTTGTTCATTTTTTTCTGTTCGTCAAGAGAAATACCAAGCTTTTTGTACATTTCTAATAACTCTACATCTACATCATCTAATGTTTTGTTTGGATCAGATTTTTTTGGTGCTGAATAATATGCTATGGCCTGAAAATCAGGTTTCGTATAATTTACGTTTGCCCATTCTGGTTCAATCATTTCTTTCCAAGCGGCAAATGCTTCCAAACGCCATTCGGTCATCCATTCTGGCTCATTTTTCTTTTCAGAAATAGCGCGCACAATATCTTCGTTTAACCCAATAGGAAACGTGTCCGATTCTAATTCAGTATAAAATCCGTATTCGTATTCTTTATTTTCTAATTCGACTTTTAAGTCGTCTTCTGTGTATTTACTCATATATTTTTATTTATAGAGAGAAACTCTCTCCACACCCACAAGTTCTTTGCGCATTTGGATTGTTAAAAACAAATCCTTTTCCGTTTAAACCGCCAGAATATTCTAAAACCGTTCCTGCTAAATATAAAAACGATTTTTTTTCAACAGCAATTTTTACATTATTGTCTTCAAAAACCTTATCGTTTTCACCAATTTGTTTGTCAAAAGTTAACTCATATGAAAGCCCAGAACAACCACCACTTTTCACGCCCACACGAACGAAATCATTGGCAGCATCAAAACCGTCTTCTTTCATCATATCAACAATTTTTTTACTTGCAGATTCAGATACTTGTATCATTTTATTTTGATTTTGTCTAAATTAACTGCAAAGATAAACCATAAAATGCTTTTTACAAGGTTTGATAACATTTTTATAACTAATTTTAAAATAGGGAAAATTTATAGTTTAACCAGAAAAACATTTTTATATTGCGGTTTAATAAAAAAAACTATAAAAGAATAAACTTATGGAAAACAATTTACCGGAAATTAAAAATTATAAACTCGATTTTAAAGGTGTTGGTACTGACTTTTTTGGAATTATTATTGTGAATTGGTTGCTTACTGCAGTTACTCTTGGATTCTATTATCCTTGGGCTAAAGCTAAAAAATTACAATATTTATATAATGAAACTACTTTAAATAATAGTTCTTTTCAATTTCATGGTACGGGAAAAGAAATGTTCAAAGGATTTCTTAAAGCAATTTTAATATTTGGAGTAATTTACGGAGTATTAATTTTATTCCTTTATTTAGAAATGCCAGGAATCGGATTATTATTGTTTTACTTATTGTTTTTTGCAATTTTACCTATTGCCATTCATGGTTCATATCGTTATAGAATGTCTAGAACTTCTTGGAGAGGAATTCGTTTTGGATACAGAGGAGATAGAAATGAACTTTTTGTTAACTTTTTTAAATGGTTAGGCTTAACAATAATCACTTTCGGATTATATAGTTCTTGGTTTGTTGTAAATTTAAGAAGTTATATCATCGGGAATATTAAATTTGGAGACATTCAAATGAAATATAGAGGTGAAGGTTCAGATTATTTTTTATTAAACCTTAAAGGGTATTTCTTAACACTTCTTACTTTGGGAATTTATATGTTTTGGTGGCAAAAAGAATTGTTTGAGTATTATGTAAATAATGTAAGTTTACATAAAGATGATGAAAAAATTAGATTGAAATCTTCTGTTGAAGGTAGTGGATTATTAGTTTTGAGTTTAGTAAATGTATTGATGTTAATTTTTACACTTGGTTTAGCTTATGCATGGGTAGAAATGAGAACATTAAAATATTTTATTTCGAATATACATTTGTCTGGTAATATTGATTTAGATGCTATTCAACAAACTGAAGATAACTATAATGATGCTACTGGAGAAGATATTGAAGATATGCTTGATATGGATTTTGTAATGTAATATTATGACAGACGAAACAAAAGCAATTTATTTTGATGGGGAGTCTTCTACTCCTCATCAAATTGAATTAATTTTGAGTAGAACAAAACAGACTATTAGTTTTGAAACTCAAAAAAACGGTTTAATTACTTGGAAATTTAGTGAAGTAACATTCAATTTAAAACCAGATATTTTAACCATTTTATTAAAAGAAAATGAAGCACAGAATATGGTTGTAAATGATAAAAAGTTTATTTCAAATGTGCATTATTTTCTTAAGCAATCTGGAAATTTAAGTTGGTATCAAAATATTATAAACTTAGGTTTTAAAATTCATATTGCAATAGCATTTTTACTTTTATCACTAATCGCATTATGTTATGTTGTAGTTATACCTTTTATAGGTGAAAATGCTGTAAGCATTATTCCAGAGTCGTATGATACAAAATTAGGTAATATGGTTTTTCAGCAAAGTATGGTAGTAAACACTATTGATTCTGCTAAAACTAAAAAATTAAATGAATTTGCCAGTCATTTAAAATTTAAAAATTCAAAAAAACTTAACTTTACAGTTGTAAAATCTGAAATTGTAAACGCATATGCTCTGCCTGATGGAAATGTAGTGGTGTATACCGGGATTTTAAATTCAATGGAAAATTATGAAGAATTAGTTGGATTAATTGGACACGAAGTTGCTCACGTAAATCACAGACATTCTATGAAATTATTATGTAGAGATTTATCAGGTTATATATTTGTTTCTGCCGTTATTGGAGATGTAAATGGAGTTATGGCCGTTATAGCTGATAATGCAAACAGTTTGCGTTCTCTGTCATTTTCAAGAGAATTTGAAAATGAAGCCGACTTAGAAGGGTTTAATTTATTAATAGAAAATAAAATTAATCCTAAAGGAATGAGCGATTTATTTAAAAGGTTGAAAAAAGAGGAAGGCGAGCTTTCAATTCCAGAATTTTTAAGTTCACATCCAATAACTAAAGACAGAATTTCAAGAATAAATAAAATGATTCAAAAACAGCCAATTGTATTTAAAGAGAATACAAAATTGAAAGCTCTTTTTGAAGAGTTAAAAAAATAATACACTATGAAACTATATCCAATAGAAGCTGGGAATTTTAAGTTAGATGGAGGCGCTATGTTTGGCGTTGTACCTAAAGCAATTTGGAATAAAACCAATCCAGCTGATGAAAATAATTTAATCGATATCGCTGCAAGATGTTTATTAATTGAAGATGGAAATAAACTGACTTTAATTGATAACGGAATGGGAAACAAGCAATCGGATAAATTTTTTGGTTATTATTCGCTTTGGGGCGATGAAAGTTTAGATAAATCATTAGCCAAACTTGGATTTCATAAAGATGATATTACAGATGTTTTTATGACGCATTTGCATTTTGATCATTGTGGTGGTTCTGTAGTTTGGAATAAGGATAAAACAGGTTATGAAGTGGCCTTTAAAAATGCCAATTTCTGGTCAAATGAAAACCATTGGGAATGGGCAACCAAACCAAATTCTCGTGAAAAAGCTTCTTTTCTGCATGAAAATATCATTCCAATGCAAGAAAGCGGACAATTGAAATTTATCAACCGACCAGATACTGATTTTATATCAACTTCAGAATTGGGTTTCGGAATATTTTTCGCAGACGGTCACACCGAAAAACAAATGTTACCACATATTAATTATAAAGGAAAAACGATTGTTTTTTGCGCCGATATGTTAGCAACAGCTGGTCACATTCCAATTAATTATGTGATGGGTTATGATACGCGACCGTTATTAACTTTAGGTGAAAAGACGAAGTTTATGAATGCAGCTGCAGATAATAATTATTACTTATTTTTAGAGCACGATGCACATAATCAAATCATCACTGTAGAAAGAACGGAAAAAGGCGTGAGACTGAAAGAAGTTTTTACTTGCGAAGAAATTTTCAATTAATAATTAAAAAACATTTTTATGGATAAGTTAAATGATTTAATATTTTATAATATTGAAAAAGCGATTAAAACATACAGAATGTTTGCCATGAAAAGAATTCGCGAAAATGATTATAAAATTACAATTGATCAATGGTTAATTATTAAATCTATTCTAGAGAATCCTGACATTACTCAGCAAGATATTGCAAAAAATGTTTTTAAAGACAATGCTTCTGTTACAAGAATTATTGAATTAATGGTGAAATCAAGTTATGTTTCAAGAGAAGAAAATTTATCTGATAGAAGAAAATTTCATTTGAAAGTTACTGAAGAAGGTGAATCTGTTTTTGAAAACGTACATGATTTAGTGATAGAAAACCGAAAAATTGCGTTAAAAGGAATTACTGAAGAAGAGCTTAATATCACGACTTCAACATTGAAAAAGATAATTGCCAATTGTAATTAATCTCTTTGTGTGTTAAAATTATCTTAAATTAAAATTTTACTGTAACAAACAAATTAATTGAAATACATATTAATAATTATTTGTTTGATATATCAAATATTGATATGAAATTAACTTGTAAAATTTTAAAAAAATGAAAAATTCAAAATCAATCTATTTACTATTAGTTGTTGCGGTAGCGATGACAATGTCGACAATGGCACAAGGGCCAAATCCGAATTATACAAAAAAAGGAAAACTAACTGAAAACGAATTAAAACGTTGGAGTCATCTCGATTTAGAAAAAGATAGTATTCCTGGAATGAGTATCGACCGAGTTTATGCTGAATTATTAAAAGGAAAAAAAGGTGAAAAAGTAGTTGTAGGTGTAGTAGATTCTGGTGTAGATATTGATCACGAGGATTTAAAATCTGTTGTTTGGACCAATAAAAACGAAATTCCTAATAACGGAATTGATGACGACAAAAACGGTTATATCGATGATATTCATGGTTGGAATTTTTTGGGAAATATCGAAAATGAAAATTTAGAATTAACCAGAATGATGAAAAAAGACGATGACGGTTCTCAATCTTATAAAGAAGCTAAAGCAGAATTCGATAAAAAAATGGAAGGGCTTTTAGCGAATAAGAAACAAGTTGATGAAATTTTCAATGCGAATAAAGTTTTAACTAATTATTTCAAAAAAGAAGATTTCACTATTGATGAAATAAAATCAATAAAAACTGAAGATGTAGAAATTAAAAAAAGCATCGAAGTTTTTACAAAAATTGGAAAAGCTGGAACTGCCTTTATGACAAATGTCAACAAATTTAAAACACAGGTTTACAATCAGTTAAATTTCAATTACAATTTAGAATACGATGGAAGAAAACTAATTGGCGACAACCCTGATGATATCAATGATACAAAATACGGTAATAATATTGTGTATGGACCAGACAAAAATGGTGCTTTACACGGAACACATGTTGCTGGAATTATTGCACAATCTCGTAATAATAATGTAGGTGGCGATGGTGTTGCGGATAATGTAGAAATTATGTCGGTTCGTGCGGTGCCAAATGGTGACGAGTACGATAAAGATATTGCTTTAGCGATTCGTTATGCTGTGGATAATGGTGCAAAAGTGATTAACGCAAGTTTTGGTAAAAATTATTCTCCACACAAACAATGGGTTTATGATGCGATAAAATATGCAGAAAGTAAAGATGTTTTAATTATTCACGCAGCTGGTAACGATTCAAAAGATATTGATGTGGAACCAAATTTCCCTAACGATTCAGATGATAAAAAAATAGAATTTGCTGACAACGTAATCACAGTTGGTGCTTTAAATTTTGAAAATGGTAAAAAAGTCGTAGCTAATTTCTCCAATTATGGAAAATTAAATGTAGATGTTTATGCACCTGGTGTAAAAATTTATGCTACAACTCCAAATGGAGAATATCAATATTTACAAGGAACTTCAATGGCTTCGCCTAATGTTGCTGGGGTTGCTGCAATGTTACGTTCTTATTATCCAAGTTTAACAGCAAAACAAGTCAAACAAATTATAAACAATTCGGGTACAACAACTACTACAGAAGTTATTGTTGGTGGTAACCCAAAAGATGTGCGTCCGTTTAACCAATTATCAACTTCTGGAAAAATGGTTAACGCTTATGGAGCTGTAGTTATGGCTGAAAAAATGACAAAAAAAGAAATGAAAAAACCAGCGGTTAAAAAGAATAAAAGAGAGAAAAAATCAACCCTAAAAGTAAAAAATCAATTTTTAGATTAATTTAAAAACTGTTCATAGCTGTGGCGATAGTAATGAAAATGAAGAATGAGTTAGTTAAATTCTTCCCTGAACTTCGATCTAAAGGCGTTACTATCAGTCATGTGCTAATTTATATTTTGGTAAAAATACAATAGAAAAAGCAAAACAACATAAAGGTGGTGTTGAAGACGAAAAACGAAGAGCGGGTTAAAAAAAATCTATAAAAGAATAACTATATAAATACATTTTGTATTTTTACGAACGTGAAACATAAAATTAAAAACATTATAATGAAATTAGTATTTAAACCTTTATATCTTTCAGCTGCTATTGCATTAGCTTTAACTGGTTGTGGATCAACTGCAAAAATGGTTTCGGCTCAAGTTGAAAACATTGATAAAATGCCATTAAAAACAACTCCATTAGCAGAAAAAGATTTGCAACGTTGGAGTCATTTAGATTTAGCTAAAGACACTGTTCCTGGAATGAGTGTAGACAAAGCTTACGCTGAATTATTAAAAGGTAAAAAAGGAAATAAAGTTATTGTTGGAATTGTTGATTCTGGTGTAGATATTAATCATGAAGATTTAAAATCAGTAATTTGGACGAATCCTAAAGAAATTGCTGGAAACAAAATTGACGACGATAAAAACGGATATATTGATGATATTCATGGTTGGAATTTCTTAGGAGATGCCGTTCATGAGCAATTAGAAATGACTCGTATCGTAAAAAAAGGACCAAATACTCCAGATTATGCTAAAGCGAAAGCACAATTAGACGAAGAAGTTCAAGGTTTACAAGGTCAAAAACAACAATTAGATATGATTTTAAATGCTGATAAAGCAATTAAAACACATTTGAAAAAAGACAACTTCACTTTAGAAGATGTTAAAAAAATTGAAACTACAGATCAAAGTTTATTACAAGCAAAAGCGATGTTTTCTCAGTTTTTAACTGGAATGACAAAACCTGAATTCGATAAAGAAATTGGAGATTTTAAAGATCATGTTTATGGTCAATTAAACTACAATTTAAATGTTGATTATGATGGTAGAAAAGTAGTTGGAGATAATCCAGATGATATTAAAGACACGAAATACGGAAACAATAATGTTGTTGGTCCAGTTCCTACTGAAGCAAAACATGGAACTCACGTTGCAGGAATTGTAGCTCAAGTTAGAGGAAACAAAAAAGGTGGTGATGGTGTAGCTAGTACAGTTTCAATTATGGCTGTTCGTGCCGTGCCAAATGGTGATGAATACGATAAAGATATTGCTTTAGGAATTCGTTATGCAGTAGATAATGGTGCAAAAGTAATTAACGGTTCATTCGGTAAATATTTTTCACAAAATAAAGAATGGGTTATCGATGCAATAAAATATGCAGCTTCAAAAGACGTTTTAGTGATTTTTGCAGCTGGAAATGATTCTAAAGATTTAGATGCTGAAAATAAATATCCTACTGATTCTTATGATAACCAACCAGAATTTGCTAATAATGTTTTAATTATTGGAGCATTAAACGTTGATTATGGTAGCAAAATGGTTGCTAATTTTTCTAATTACGGAAAAACGAGTGTTGATATTTTTGCTCCTGGTATGAAAATTTATGCTACAACTCCATTAAATACTTATGAGTATTTACAAGGAACTTCAATGGCTTCACCTAATGTTGCTGGTGTT
The DNA here is from genome assembly GCA_040385445.1 of Bacteroidota bacterium. Classification (GTDB taxonomy): domain Bacteria; phylum Bacteroidota; class Bacteroidia; order Flavobacteriales; family Flavobacteriaceae; genus Flavobacterium. The sequence continues at coordinate 23,612 of JAZKHI010000021.1, forward strand.
GCAGCATTAATTCGTTCTTACTATCCAAGTTTAACTGCAAATCAAGTAAAACAAGTAATTATGGAGAGCGGAACTTCATTAAGTAATACAATATCTGTTGGTGAAGACAGACATAAAGCAGGTTTTGCAGATGTTTCTAAAACTGGTAAAATTGTAAATGCATACAACGCTTTACTTTTAGCAGAAAAAATGACTAAAAAATAATCTTATAAAATAGTTAAAAAACCACAAGGTATAAACTTCGCGTTTATCTTTGTGGTTTTCTTATTTATACCAAAATATTACTATGAAGAATTTAATTACTACTTTATTCGTCCTTACTTTAGGATTTTCTTTTGCGCAAAATAATCCAAATTCAGGTTATTGGCAACAACACGTTGATTACAAAATGAACGTAAATATGGATGTTAAAAAATATCAATATAAAGGAAATCAAGAATTAGTGTATACCAATAATTCACCAGATACTTTAAAGAAAGTATTTTATCATTTGTATCCAAATGCTTTTCAACCAGGAAGCGCAATGGATTTGCGTTTGCAAACAATTACCGATCCAGACAAACGCATGGTTCGTAAATTTACAAAAGATAATAAAGAAGTAAAAGAAAGTAGAATTAGTACATTGAAACCAAACGAGATTGGTTATTTAAATGTGACTAATTTTAAACAGAACGGAATTGCTGCGCAAACTAGAGTAGTAGGAACAATTTTAGAAGTGACTTTACCACAAGCGATTTTACCAAAATCTTCTACAAATTTCACATTAGATTTTGACGGACAAGTGCCTTTACAAATTCGTCGTTCTGGAAGAAATTCTGAAGAAAATGTAGCGCTTTCTATGACGCAATGGTTTCCTAAAATGGCAGAATACGATTTCGAAGGATGGCAAGCTGATACGTATATCGCTAGAGAATTTCATGGTGTTTGGGGAAATTTTGATGTAAAAATTACTATCGATAAAAACTTCACAATTGGTTCAACAGGATATCTTCAAAACAAAAATGAAATTGGAAAAGGGTATGAAGATGCTGGCGTAGTGGTAACATATCCTAAAAAAACTAAAACATTAACATGGCATTTTGTAGCACCAAATGTGCACGATTTTGCTTGGGGAGCCGATCCAGAATACATTCATGATAAAATTATGGGTGAGAATGAAACGGAATTGCACTTTTTCTATAAAAACAAGAAAGAAAATTTAGAAAATTGGAAAAAAATGCAACCAAAAACAGCTGAATTATTAGCGTATTTTAATAAAAATGTGGGGCAATATCCATACAAACAATATTCTGTAATTCAAGGCGGAGATGGCGGAATGGAATATGCCATGTGTACTTTAATTACAGGAAATAGAAGTTATGGAAGTTTGGTTGGTGTAACCGCTCACGAATTTGCTCACAGTTGGTTTCAACATATTTTAGCAACAAATGAATCGAAACATTGTTGGATGGATGAAGGTTTTACATCTTTCATTTCAAATTTAGCGATGAACGAAATTTTACCTCCAAAAGAACCTGAAAGTCCATTTGCAGATTCATATAATAATTACGTTTATTTAGCCAATTCAGGAAAAGAACAACCACTTACAACTCACGCTGATAGATATGATTTAAATCAATCTTACGGAATTGGTGCCTATAGTAAAGGTGAAATTTTCTTAGCGCAATTAGGTTATATTATTGGTATCGAAAATCTTCAAAAAACAATTAAAAAATATTACTCAGATTATAAATTCACGCATCCAACGCCAAACGATATCAAAAGAACGGCTGAAAAAGTTTCAGGTGCGAATTTAGATTGGTATTTAAACGAGTGGACGCAAACTACAAACACAATCGACTACGCAATTAAATCTGTCGAAAAGAATACAATTGTTTTAGAAAGAAAAGGCAGAATGCCAATGCCTATCGATTTAATTGTAGAATTTGAAAGCGGTAAAGTAGAATATTTTTATATTACGAATACGTTAATGCGTTGGGAAAAACAAAACCCATATACGACTTTAACTAGAACGGTTTTAACAGGTTGGGATTGGGCAATTCCTACATTCACAATTGAAATTCCTAAAGAAAAAGGAGCAATTAAATCGGTGATTATTGATCCAAGTAGCTTAATGGCTGATGTAAAAAAAGAAGATAATGTGTTTCCTAAAAAATAACAGAAACACAATCAAATTCTAAAAAAATAATATTAAATTAGATTTCAAATTACTTACAAATGCAAGATAAAACGTTAATTGGTAGTGAAGAATGGTGCTCGTTTCCGCAATTAGGAATTCCGGCAATTAAAGCTCGTGTAGATTCTGGAGCAAAAACTTCAGCTTTACACGCTATCAATATCAAAATTTTTGAAAAAAATGGTACCGAATGGTTAAAATTCGATATCAATCCAATTCAAAATAACTCGAAATCTATTATTCATTGTGAAGCACAATTAGTGGATCAAAGAATTATAAAAAGTTCTAATGGAACTAGAGAAAAAAGATACGTTATCCGAACTGAAGTAGAACTTGGTGAACATAATTGGATAGTTGAGGTTACGCTTACTAACAGAGATTCCATGGGTTTCAGGATGTTATTAGGTCGTGAAGCCATGGTGGGAAGATTAATCGTCGATCCAGAAAAAAAGTTCGAATTGGGCCAACCTTCAACGGAAAGTTTAAAAGAATTTTATTATAACGAACCCAGTAAAAAAGGATTAAAAATTGGACTTTTAGCTAGTAATCCGGAATTATATAGTAACAGAAGAATTATTGAGGCTGGAGAAATGCGTGGACACGAAATGCATTTCTTAAACCTGAAATATTGTTACATGAAATTGAGTGCTTCCAATCCGGAAATTCACTATCGTGGAGGTTTGGTTTTAAGCGATTTCGATGCGATTATTCCTCGTATTCGTCCAAGTATGACCTATTATGGTTGTGCATTAACACGCCAGTTTGAAGCGTTGAAAGTCTTTGCTTTAAATAATGCAGCGGCAATCACACAATCGAGAGATAAATTATTTTCATTGCAATTATTATTAAATAATGGAGTAGACATTCCAACCACTGGTTTTGCGAATTCGCCATTAGATACTGACGATTTAATTAAAATGGTTGGTGGTTCGCCACTAATCGTAAAATTATTAGAAGGAACACAAGGAAAAGGTGTGGTTTTGGCTGAAACGAAAAAAGCAGCAGAATCAGTAATCAATGCGTTTAAAAGTTTGAACGCGAATATCTTAGTACAAGAATTCATCAAAGAAGCGAACGGAAAAGATTTACGTTTGTTTGTGGTGGATGGAAAAGTGGTTGCTGCGATGCAACGTGAAGCGGCTCCAGGTGAATTTCGTGCTAACATTCATTTAGGTGGAACAGCTTCTGTGGTAAAAGTAACTGCAGATGAGAAAAAAATTGCGATAAAAGCAGCTAAAGCGATGAATTTGAAAGTCGCTGGTGTGGATATTATTCGTTCAAGCAAAGGTCCGTTATTATTAGAAGTAAATTCTTCTCCAGGTTTAGAAGGAATTGAAGGTGCAACTCAAAAAGATATTGCTGGCGAAATGATTAAAGCTATCGAGAAAAATTTCAAATAAAATCATATGATTAGTAAATATAAAATTCCGTTAGTTTTATTCCTTTTTGGAATGGTTATAACTATTATTGGTGCATTATTTAAAATTATGCATTGGCCTGGAGCTAGTATAATGTTAGTTGTTGGAATGTTAACGGAAGCTTTTTCAATTATTGCTTTAATTGTAATGATATTAAAAAATTCTAAATGAATCCATATTTAGATATTGTCCTAAGAAGCGTTTGTGTTTACTTTTTCATGATAATTGCCTTGCGTATTTTCGGAAAAAGAGAACTTTCACAATTAAATTCTTCTGATATTGTTTTAATTTTATTGATTAGTAACGCGGTTCAAAATGCCATGGTGGGAAGTGATGTTTCTCTTGAAGGCGGAATTATCGCAGCATTTTCACTTTTTTTAATCAATCTTATATTTAAAAAAGTAATTAATAAATCGAGTTTTCTAAAACAATTAGTGCAAAGTAAACCAGAGATTTTAATTCATGATGGGAAAGTCGATTTTAAAACATTGTCTAGATTAGGAATCACTTCAGATGAATTAGATGAAGTCATTAGAGAACATGGTGTAGAAAATTATAAACAAGTGAAATTAGCCATGTTTGAAAACAATGGAAATATTAGTATTATTTCTGGAAACGAAAATTTAAGACAAACACAACATAAAAGTAGAATTCATAAAACGTTAGGTGAACTTAATAATTAAATATGAACAAAAATAGACTTGAAGCTTTTAGCGATGGTGTTTTAGCTATTATAATAACAATCATGGTTTTAGAATTTAAAGTGCCATCTGACACTACTTTTGAAGCCGTAATTTTATTATCTCATAAGTTTTTAAGTTATATTTTGAGTTTTATTTATGTTGGTATTTATTGGAATAATCACCACCATATGATGCACACTGTAAAAAGTGTAAATGGAAAAATTCTTTGGGCCAATTTACATTTACTATTTTGGTTGTCCTTAATTCCTTTTGCAACGGCTTGGATTGGTGAGCATCATTTTGCTAGTTTTCCAATGATGCTTTATGGAATCATTTTATTAATGAACGGTATAGCTTTTAATATTTTACAATATCAGATTATTTGTTCTCATGGTAAGAGTTCCGATTTAGCGAAAGCTGTTGGAAAAGATTATAAAGGAAAATTATCCGTAATTTTGTATTTAATTGCCGTCGTTTTAACCAAATATTATGTGGTTATTTCGGGTGCGATTTACATTTTGGTTGCTTTATTTTGGTTAATCCCTGATAAAAGAATCGAACGAACTTTAAAAGATAAAGAATAAATATAGATTTTAAACACTAAGTCACAATGGACGATAAATTTAAAAAACTATTACTCATAATTATTGGTTGCAGTTTTATTGTTGGCTTCGGCGCTTTATTCAAAATTATGGAATGGCCAGGCGCGACATTAATTTTCAATGTTGGTGTAGTTTTAGAAATAATTTTTGGCGCTACAATTATGGTTTATTTATTAAAAAACAAGAATAAGTAATGTACTCAATTTACCACGATTTCGTTGTGAATGTTTCAAAAGAGAAATTTTTTGAGGCGGTTTCTACACCAAAAGGATTAAACAATTGGTGGACTTTACGCTGCTCTGGAAATCCGAAATTAGAAGAAATTTATAATTTAAATTTTACGGACGAATTTAATTGGTTTGCCAAAATATCTAAATTCGAAGAAAATAAATGTATCGAGTTTTCTATGGCTGAAGCGATGGAAGAATGGTTGCCAACTAAATTTGGTTTCAAATTACATAAAATCAATTCAGAAAAAACAGAAATTGAATTCTATCATAGCAATTGGAAGGAAATAACCAAAGAATATAGAATTGCTAGTTTTTGTTGGGCGATGTTATTAAACCAACTAAAAGACTATTTAGAAAAAGGAATCATTACACCATTTAGCGAAAGAAACTAAAATCAATAAACTATGGAAATTCTATCAAAAATTAGTATCGTAATTGTAGCATTACTTCATATCTATTTTTTATGGTTAGAAATGTTTGTTTGGACAACTACTGGAAGAAAAGTATTCAAAACTTTACCAGAGCATTTATTTGAACCAACCAAAACGTTAGCCGCCAATCAAGGTTTGTATAACGGATTTTTAGCCGCTGGATTAATTTGGTCTTTATTTATTTGTGATGTAATTTGGAGTAAAAATATCGCTTTCTTTTTTTTAGGTTGTGTTTTGGTCGCTGCTTTATATGGATGGTATTCGGTTTCAAAAAGAATCTTTTTCGTACAAGGAATTCCTGCTATTATAGGAATTGTATTGGTTTATTTGAGATAATTTTAAAGGAAACCGCAGATTCACAGATTATTATCAATCTGTGAATCTGCGGTAAAAAAATCATAGCAATAAAAACTGTTATGATTTTCTATAAGATTAATTTGCTTTAAAAATTATTTTTTGTTCAGCTTCATTCCTCGACATTGTAATCTCTTTTTCAGTTATTTTATGAATTGTCCAAGTAGTTTTACCTCTTCTGTCAGTAGTCGTAATTATGTTATCTTCTAATTTCCACGTTCCTTCCAAATCAACAATAAAAGTAAATGTAAAAGTCATGTCTTTTCGAAATTCAATTGCTGTATCTTCTAGCATTTCTTTGTTTTCAGCAATTTCTGCTTTTGATAACTTAGTATTTATTATGTCAAAGAAAACCCACTTTTTAGAAACTGATTCTATAGTATTTGGTGTTTCAGTTTTTTCTTGTGCTTGTATTTGTACAGTCGAAAAAAATAAAAATAACAGTATGAAATATTTTTTCATTGTATGATTTTGAATTAATGAATTTATGCTTCTACCTGAAAACTTTTCAAAAACTGAATTGACTTTTCAATATCGTAATGTAAAATTCTATCTTCTGTAACCAAAGGCACATCTTCTCTGTACGTTTTTACAAACATTTCAATGAAGTCACTTGATTTTAATGGTCTTCTGAACTCGATTGCTTGCGAAGCGTTAAATAATTCAATCGCTAAAATACGCTCTAAATTCTCCACAATTTTTAATGTTTTTGTCGCCGCATTCGCACCCATACTCACGTGATCTTCTTGTCCGTTACTCGAAACAATACTATCAATACTTGCTGGAGTTGCCAATTGTTTATTCTGACTAACAATACTCGCCGCTGTATATTGTGGAATCATAAATCCTGAATTTAATCCCGGATTGCTTACTAAAAACGCAGGCAATTCTCTTAAACCAGAAATTAATTGATACGTTCTTCTTTCAGAAATACTTCCTAATTCTGCCAAAGCAATTCCTAAATAATCTAACGACATTGCTAAAGGTTGTCCGTGGAAATTTCCACCAGAAATAATTTCATCTTCACCCACAAAAATATTCGGATTATCAGTTACCGAATTAATTTCCGTAGTAAATACTTTTTTCACGTGGTCAATCACATCTTTAGAAGCTCCGTGAACTTGTGGAATACATCTGAAAGAATATGGATCTTGAACGTGTTTTTTAGGTTGTGCGATAATTTCGCTATCTTCTAACAACTCTAACATATGTTGAGCCGTTGATAATTGTCCTTTGTGTGGACGAACCAAATGAATCAATTCATTAAATGGCTCTTTTCTTCCATCAAAACCTTCTAAAGAAACTGCACTAACAATATTTGCTAATTGCGATAATTTATCTGCTTGAATTAAATTATAAACACCATATGCGCTCATAAATTGCGTTCCGTTTAATAACGCTAAACCTTCTTTCGATTTTAAAGTAATAGGAGAAAGGTTTAATTTTCCTAAAACTTTATCAGCTGGCTGACGGAATCCATCGTAATACACTTCTCCTTCATTAATTAAAGGCAAACATAAATGTGCTAATGGCGATAAATCGCCACTTGCTCCTAATGAACCTTGTGTGTAAACAACTGGTAAAATATCATTATTGTAAAAATCAATTAAACGCTCCACTGTAACTAATTGCACACCTGAATGTCCGTAGCTTAACGATTGAATTTTTAATAACAACATTATTTTTACAATCTCGTGTGGTACTTCGTCACCTGTTCCACAAGCGTGAGATTTCATTAAATTTTCTTGAAGTTTGGTTAAGTTTTCTGTCGAAATTTTAATATTGTATAACGATCCAAAACCTGTGTTGATTCCGTAAATAGCACCATCGTGTGACGCCATTTTTTCATCTAAATAGGTTCTACATCTTTCAATTTTTGAAGTAGCTTCTTCTGAAAGTGCTAATTTTTTCCCTTCGAAAATAATTTCTCTAACTTTATCAATCGTAAGTAATGATGAATCTATGTAATGCATTAGTTTAGTTTTAGATGACAAAATTCCATAAACAATTCCTAAAATGCAACTATTATTAGTATTAAAACTTTATTTTGTGAAATTCTTAATATTTGTGTCTTTTTACATTTATTTTTTTAAGAATTTTCAATACATTAGCAACTTCAAATTTTTTAACTACATATAATGAAAAATACAGCATTAACAGCTATTCACGAAAGTTTAGGAGCAAAAATGGTTCCGTTTGCAGGTTACAATATGCCTGTTCAATATGAAGGAGTAAACGCAGAACACGAAACCGTAAGAACTGGTGTTGGTGTTTTTGATGTTTCTCACATGGGTGAATTCTTTTTAAAAGGAGAAAATGCATTAGCTTTAATTCAGAAAGTAACTTCAAATGACGCGTCTAAATTAGTAGATGGAAAAGCACAATATTCTTGCTTACCAAATAAGGATGGTGGAATTGTTGATGATTTAATCGTTTATAAAATCGCAGACAATCATTATATGTTGGTTGTTAATGCTTCTAACATTGAAAAAGATTGGAATTGGATTTCATCTCACAATGATTTAGGTGTTGATATGCAAGATCTTTCTGATGGATATTCTTTATTAGCTATTCAAGGTCCAAAAGCGGCAGAAGCAATGCAAAGTTTGACTTCAATTGATTTAGCTAACATGCCATATTATTCTTTCCAAATTGGTGAATTTGCTGGAAAACAAGATGTAATTGTTTCGGCAACAGGTTATACTGGTTCGGGTGGATTTGAAATTTATTTTAAAAATGAAGATGCGGTAACAATTTGGGCAAAAGTTTTTGAAGCTGGTGCAGCCTTCGGAATTAAGCCAATTGGTTTAGCAGCTCGTGATACCTTACGTTTAGAAATGGGATTCTGTTTATACGGAAATGATATTAACGATACCACTTCTCCTTTAGAAGCTGGTTTAGGTTGGATTACAAAATTTGATAAAGAATTTACGAATTCTGAAAACTTAAAAAAACAAAAAGAAGCTGGTGTTTCTAGAAAATTAGTTGGTTTCGAAATGGTAGATAGAGGAATTCCTCGTCACGATTATGAAATTGCTGATGCGAATGGAAATGTAGTCGGAATTGTAACTTCTGGTACACAATCACCATCATTAGGAATTGCAATTGGTATGGGATATGTTCCAACTGAATTGGCAACTCCAGATTCTGAAATTTATATTAGAATTAGAAATAAAGATATTAAAGCAAAAGTGGTTAAAATGCCATTCTTGAAGAAATAATATTTTTATTTTAGAGATAAAAAAAAACCTGCTAATTAGCAGGTTTTTCTGTTTTTTCTATTTTGATTGTCAGCTCGAGTGCTGCTTCATCTAAATCCATAAAGATGATATCGCCTTCATGAATTTTAGAAGTAATAATTTCTTCGGCTAAAGCATCTTCCACATATTTTTGAATCGCTCTTTTTAATGGACGCGCTCCAAATTGTTTATCGAAACCTTTTTCAGCAATGAAATCTTTTGCTTTTTCTGTAATGTTTAACGTGTATCCTAAATCTTTAACTCTTAAGATAAGTTTCTCCATTTCGATATCGATAATTTGATCAATATCTTCTTTTTCTAAACTATTGAATACAATTACATCATCAATTCTGTTTAAGAATTCTGGAGCAAAGGCTTTTTTCAACGCATTTTCAATAACTGATTTGTTATAATCATCCGCTTGAGCTGTTTTTGCAGCTGTTCCGAAACCAACACCTTGACCGAAGTCTTTCAATTGGCGTGCACCAATATTAGAAGTCATGATGATAATCGTATTTCTAAAATCGATTTTTCTTCCTAAACTATCGGTTAAGAATCCATCGTCTAAAACTTGAAGCATCATGTTAAACACATCAGGATGCGCTTTTTCAATTTCGTCTAATAAGACAACTGCATATGGTTTTCTTCTGATTTTTTCAGTTAATTGTCCACCTTCTTCGTATCCAACGTATCCTGGAGGTGCTCCAACTAAACGAGAAATAGCAAATTTTTCCATGTATTCACTCATGTCAATACGAACTAACGCATCTTCAGAGTCAAACAATTCTTTCGCTAAAACTTTCGCTAATTGCGTTTTTCCAACACCAGTTGAACCTAAAAAGATAAATGAACCAATTGGTTTATTTGGATCTTTTAATCCCGCTCTGTTTCGTTGAATTGATTTGGCAATTTTTTGAACTGCTTCATCTTGCCCAATTACTTTTCCTTTGATAAGTTCTGGTAATTTGGCTAATTTATTACTTTCCGTTTGTGCAATTCTGTTTACAGGAATTCCTGTCATCATTGAAACTACATCGGCAACATTATCTTCTGAAACAATAACTCGGTTCGATTTTGAATCTTCTTCCCATTTCTCTTGAGCAATGGCTAAGTCTTTTTCAATTTTCTTTTCGTCGTCACGTAATTTTGCTGCTTCTTCAAATTTTTGTTTTTTAACAACCGAATTTTTCAATTCACGAACTTCTTCTAATTGTTTTTCTAATTCCAAAATTTGTTTTGGCACTTCAATATTAGTGATGTGAACACGAGAACCTGCTTCGTCTAAAGCATCAATAGCTTTGTCTGGTAAAAAACGATCGGTCATATAACGACTCGTTAATTTCACGCAAGCTTCAATCGCTTCTGGAGTATACGTTACGTTATGGTGGTCTTCGTATTTACCTTTAATATTATTTAAAATGATAATCGTTTCGTCAACCGTAGTTGGTTCTACAATTACCTTTTGAAAACGACGTTCTAAAGCGCCATCTTTTTCAATATATTGTCTGTATTCATCTAAAGTTGTTGCGCCTACACATTGAATTTCTCCACGTGCTAAAGCTGGTTTGAACATGTTACTCGCATCAAGTGAACCTGTTGCGCCACCTGCACCAACGATAGTGTGGATTTCGTCAATGAATAAAATAATGTCGTCGTTTTTTTCTAGTTCGTTCATGACCGCTTTCATACGCTCTTCAAACTGACCACGATATTTTGTTCCAGCCACTAATGAAGCTAAATCTAAAGTCACAACACGTTTGTTGAACAAAATACGAGACACTTTTTTCTTAACAATCATTAAGGCTAAACCTTCCGCAATGGCAGATTTACCCACACCTGGTTCACCAATTAAAAGTGGATTATTTTTCTTTCTTCGACTTAAAATTTGCGAAACACGTTCAATTTCTTTTTCACGTCCAACTACTGGATCTAATTTTCCTTCTTCAGCCATTTCGGTTAAATCTCTTCCGAAATTATCTAATACTGGAGTTTTAGATTTTTTAGTCGTTTTACTTCCGCTACCACTTGGTGGAGTTGAAGCACTTTCTTTAAAATTATCATCGCCAGAATCATCAAAATTTTCTGCTCTAGGCGAATTTTTTAAAATATTGTCATCTTCACTGTTGTTCAGGCTCATATAAATATCTTTTACGTTTTCATAATTAATTTTCAACTTGTTTAACAACTTAGTTGTAGGGTCATTGTCATTTTTCAATATGCATAACAATAATAATGCGGTGCTTATTGATGTAGTATTAAAAACTTTTGCTTCTAAAAAAGTATACTTTAAAGCTCTTTCTGCTTGTCTGGTTAAATGTAGGTTTTTCTTATCGTTATTTGCTACGCCACTTGGATTTGCCGGACTTAATACTTCGACTTTTTTTCTTAGTAAATCAAAGTTAATATTCAAAAAGTTTAAAATATCAATCGCGCTTCCATTTCCATCTCTTAATATACCTAAAAGTAGATGCTCAGTACCAATAAAGTCGTGGCCTAAACGTAAGGCTTCTTCTTTGCTGAACTGAATCACATCTTTGACTCTTGGTGAAAAATTATCTTCCATAAATTTTTTAAATCTATTGTAAAAATACAAAATATTAAAGTACGAGTTAAAGTTGGTACTATAATATTGCTAATTGACAAAAAAAAAATGAGAAATAAAAACTAAAAGTGTTATTATTTGTTAAAAATTTCATTGATTATTGTTGATAAGTATTTCTATTTTGTTGGAAAATTTCCTTTTAAAAAACGCAAAAAATCGTATATTGGCACGTTTAAAAAAAATGAGTAAAAATTAAATAAATACCCTATGTCTGACGGAGAAAAGTTAATTCCTATTAATATTGAAGATGAAATGAAGTCAGCCTACATCGATTATTCGATGTCGGTTATTGTATCTAGAGCATTACCAGATGTGCGAGACGGTTTAAAACCTGTTCACAGAAGAGTTTTGTTTGGAATGTATGAATTAGGAGTTTTTTCTAATAGAGCCCATAAAAAGTCTGCCAGAATTGTCGGAGAAGTTTTGGGTAAATATCACCCACACGGAGATACATCAGTTTATGATGCTATGGTTCGTATGGCGCAAGAGTGGAGTTTACGTTATTTAATGGTTGACGGTCAAGGTAACTTTGGTTCGGTTGATGGTGATAGTCCAGCAGCAATGCGTTACACCGAGGCTAGAATGAGAAAGATATCTGAAGAAATGTTAGCAGATATCGACAAAGAAACGGTTGACTTCCAATTAAACTTTGATGATACTTTAGAAGAGCCAAAAGTATTACCAACTAAAGTACCAACTTTATTAATTAATGGAGCTTCTGGTATTGCAGTAGGTATGGCAACAAACATGGCGCCACACAATTTATCTGAAGTTATTGATGGAACGTTAGCGTACATTGATAATAGAGATATTGAAATTGACGAATTAATAAAATATATCAAAGCACCAGATTTTCCAACTGGAGGAACTATCTACGGATATGAAGGTGTAAAAGAAGCTTTTAAAACAGGTAGAGGTCGTATTGTGATGCGTGCTAAAACGATGTTTGAAGAAGTGAACGGAAAAGAATCAATCATTGTAACTGAAATTCCGTATCAAGTTAACAAAGCCGACATGATTAAGAAAACGGCGGATTTAGTTAATGAGAAAAAAATTGAAGGTATTTCTACTATTCGTGATGAATCGGACAGAACGGGAATGCGTATCGTTTATGAATTGAAACGTGATGCCGTACCAAATGTTGTTTTAAATACACTTTATAAATTCACACAATTACAATCTTCTTTCAGTGTAAATAATATTGCTTTAGTAAAAGGAAGACCACAAATGTTAAATCTAAAAGATTTAATTCACCATTTCGTGGAACACCGTCATGAAGTAGTTATTAGAAGAGCACAATACGAATTAAGAAAAGCTGAAGAAAGAGCACATATTTTAGAAGGTTTAATTATTGCATCTGATAATATTGATGAAGTAATTAAAATCATTAGAGGTTCTAAAGATGGAGAAGAAGCAAGAGCTAGATTAATCGAAAGATTCAAATTATCTGAATTACAAGCTCGTGCCATTGTTGAAATGCGTTTACGTCAATTAACAGGTCTGGAACAAGATAAGTTAAGAGCTGAATTTGACGAAATCATGAAATTAATTACTAGTTTAAAAGAATTATTAGCTAGTGAAGATTTGAGAATGCAATTGATTAAAGACGAATTAGCTGAAATCAAAGAAAAATATGGAGATGCTCGTCGTTCAGTTATTGAATATTCTGGTGGAGATGTAAGTATTGAAGATTTAATTGCCGATGAAAATGTAGTCGTTACAATTTCTCATGCAGGTTACATCAAACGTACTTCATTATCAGAATACAAAACTCAAAATAGAGGTGGAGTGGGTCAAAAATCTGCAGGAACAAGAGATCAAGATTTCTTAGAGCATTTATTTGTAGCTACAAATCACCAATATTTATTATTCTTTACTCAAAAAGGAAAATGTTTCTGGATGCGTGTTTACGAAATTCCAGAAGGAACAAAAGCAAGTAAAGGAAGAGCAATTCAAAACATTATAAATATTGAACCAGATGATAAAGTGAAAGCTTACATCTGTACACAAGATTTAAAAGACCAAGATTATATTAAGAGTCATAATTTAATTATGGTTACTAAACAAGGTCAGGTTAAGAAAACATCTTTAGAAAAATACTCTAAACCTCGTGTAAACGGAGTAGCAGCTATTACTATTAAGGATGGTGACGAATTATTAGGAGCAAAATTAACTAATGGTGATAGTCAAGTTTTAATTGCAGGAAAATCTGGTAAAATGGTTCGTTTCGAAGAAGCAAAAACACGTCCAATGGGTCGTACAGCTTCTGGAGTTAGAGGAATTACTTTAAAAGACGAAACTGACGAAGTAATTGGAATTGTAACAGTTAACAAAGATGATGTTAACGATACACAAATTTTAGTTGTAACTGAAAACGGATACGGTAAACGTACGAAGTTAGTTGATGAAGATGGTGAAGATGTGTACAGAATTACAAACCGTGGTGGTAAAGGTGTGAAAACACTAAATATCACAGAAAAAACTGGTTCGTTAATCGCAATTAATAATGTAACTGACGATGATGACTTAATGATTATCAACAAATCTGGATTAACAATTCGTATGATGGTTTCAGATTTAAGAGTTATGGGTCGTGCAACACAAGGAGTTCGATTAATCAATATTAAAGGAAACGATTCAATTGCGGCAGTAACAAAAGTATTACGTGAAGACGAAGAAGTTGTGGAATTAGATGAAGATGGAAATCCGATAGTAACTTCGGAAAGCGAAACTTCAGAAGAGGAAACTCCAGAAGAGGATGGCACGGATGTTGAAACTGACAACAACGAGGAATAAATAATAATTTTAAAAGCCCAATTCGTTGGGCTTTTGTTTAACTAAAAGATATAATAAAATGAAATCAAAGATTCACGAAAACCAAAAACCAATAGAAAATTTGAGTAAAAAAATTGTATTAGGAATTTCACTTTTAGTAGCAACAACTACTTTTGCTCAAAAAGACGAATTAAAAACATTAAAAAAACTGTACGATAAAGAGCAATTATCAGCTGATGATTTTTCAAAGTACAAAGAAACGCTTGCTAAATTAGAAAGTGTAGCCACTACAGAAGATGATAAAGTAGCTTCAAACTTTTATAAAGCCATGTCGCCTTTAGTTGAAATGTCAACATTAGATTCGAAAGTACAACCTAATCCAATGATGATTGCTAAAATATTAAATCCAGAAGCATTAAATACATTGATTGATGGAATGCGTTCCACTTTAGCTTACGAAACAAAAACAGGCAAAAAAGTTTTTACAGATGGTATCAACGAGGATATTGAATCTATGAAGCCAATTTTTATACAAATTGCATTAGCATATAATAATGCTAAAAAATATAAAGAGGCATCAGTTGTATTTTATAACTTGTATAAACTAGATCCTAAAAATGTTTCAAATTTAGAAAACGCAGCAATTACTGCTATGCAAGCTTCAGAATTTGTAGATTCTGAAAAATACTATAGAGAAATTAAATCAGTTGGTCTTAAAGGAACAGGTTTAGGTAAATTTGCTATTAAAGAAGCAGAACTTTCTAAAAACATTGCAGAGCTAGCTTTTTTTAATAAGAATTTTGATCAGGCTAAAAAAGATTTTATTGAAGCCATTGCTTTAAATCCTAATGATACTCAAATGCAATTAAATAATGCAAGTATTTATTATAATAATAATGATCTTGTAACGTATCAAAAATTAATTGAAGCAATTTTGGCTAATGATCCAAACAATGCGCAATTGCAATATAATGTTGGCTTTTTATTGCTTAATGATGATGCTAAACTTGTTAATGAAATTAATGCCAATTTAAAAGACAAAAAGAAATATGATGAGCTAAATAACAAAAGAAAAGAAATGTTTATGAGAGCCTTACCATATTTTGAAAAAGCACATCAATTAGATGTTGCTAATGAAGATACCAAAAAAACACTAAGGTTGTGTTATGAAGCCTTAAATATGAAAGATAAAGCTGCATCAGTTAGATAATAATTAAAAAAAATCCCCAATGAAAATTGGGGATTTTTTTATAAATAATATTAGTTTATCATCAAATTATCTAAAGGTTTCATATTACTAACATCTGAGCCACCCCATTCTACAAGTGTGAATCCATTTCTTTTAGTGGAAGGTAATTCTTGAGGTGCAATTAAAATTTGTTTATCAACTTTAAAAAACTCCATGAAAATTCTTATTGAAGTATCAGGTTTTGGAGTTACATTATTTGTTGAAAAAATAGAATAATCCTCATTCGCTAAGAAGTGAATAAAAGTATAGTTGTTTTTTTCTAAAATCGGCAACCAGTATTGTATAAAATCATTGCTTTCAGCAGTGTTTAATCCCATATGCTCTAATTTTTCAATTAAAAAAGAGGTAAGGTTTTCTTTTTCAACCACAAACCCAGTTTTATATTGATAATGACTTGTAGGAAATGTAATTTCTCCATCCCAAAATAAAGAATTATAAAATCGATTGGTTTTTTTATCGAAAATTTGTCCGTTTTCATAGCCAGTTACTTTCCACGATTTTTCTAATTTTGGAAATGTAGTTAATATTTTACCTTCAAAATTTAAACTTATCTCAATGTCAGTTTTTTCTTTTGGATATAAATAAATTACTGGTTTTTTCAGAATTATCCTTTGAATATCTTCTTTTTTTCTTAAAGTAATATTGACTATTTTACTGTTAGGACCAATTGTTATTGTCGTATTTTCTTTTTCCGGATAAGAAAAGACTAAAACATCACCTTCAATGGTATTGATTTTATATTTCCCTTTTTTGTTAGTAAATGTCTGGTTTTTTCCTCCTAATACAGATACTTTTACTTCAGCTAAAGCAGCAATTCCATCCGCGGTAACTGTTCCTGAAACTTTAATTATATTTCCTTGTGAAAAGCTATAATTGACTAAGAGTAGAATACTGATTAAAAATTTAAGTTTTCTCATTTTATTTGTTTATTTGAATTAATTTTTAATTTACATTTTCTACTAATCTAATAAATTCACTTCGATATCCATCAATATCTTTAGCTTTAGATTTTGTTGCTAATTCTAAAATTTCAGTTTTGTTTTTGTTTGAAACTAACTTTGAATCTCTAAGTTTTAAGCCAAACCAAGCAACTGCTGAACAAAATTTGAAATCTTCACTACAGTTATCTAAGTTTACAACATTGTTTTCAATAGTTTGCACAATTTCGATACTTTTATCACCATCTGGTTTTTTATATCTAAATTTTATCGTTGCTAATTCGTTTGAAACGGCATCATTATTTGTTTTTGTGTTGGAATATTTTAAATCAATGGCTTCAGTTGAAAAACTACTTTTAACACCTACTGGAATAATTTCATATAAAGCCGTTACTGTATGTCCACTTCCTAATTCTCCAGCATCAATGGCATCGTTTGTAAAATCTTCATTGCGTAATTTTCTATTTTCATAACCAATTAAACGATAGTTTTGAACGTGTTTTGGATTAAATTCAATTTGAATTTTTACATCTTTCGCAATAGCAAACATACTTCCTTTGAATTCTTTCGCTAAAAAACGATTGGCTTCTTGCATGTTGTCAATATAAGCGTAGTTTCCGTTACCTTTATCTGCTAGTTTTTCTAATTTCGAATCTTTATAATTTCCCATTCCATAACCTAAACAAGTTAAAAATACTTTAGATTTTCTTTTTTCTTCTATAAGAGAAATCATATCATTATCAGAAGAAGCACCTACATTAAAATCGCCGTCAGTAGCAATAATTACTCGATTGTTTCCATCTTTAATGAAGTTTTCTTCAGCAATTTTATATGCTAATTTAATTCCTGCTCCACCAGCTGTACTTCCACCAGCATGCAAGTTTTCTAATGCAGCAATTATTTTTTCTTTATCATTTCCTGAAGTTGCAGGTAAAACCAAACCAGCAGAACCAGCATAAACGACAATACTAATTTTATCTTCTTTTCGTAATTGTTTGGTTAATATTTTTAGCGATTCAATCACTAAAGGTAATCTGTTTTCACTATTCATTGAACCAGAAACGTCAACTAAGAATACAAAGTTTGAATTAGGTAAATTTTCAGATGGTATTTCTTTACCTTGTAAACCGATTTTAACTAATTTATGATCTGTATTCCAAGGACAATCTCCATATTCTGTATTTATAGAAAAAGGATTGTCATTGCTTGGTTGTGCATAAGAATATTTAAAAAAATTCATCATTTCTTCAATTCTAACGGCATCTTTTGGAATGGTTTGTCCATTATTTATAAATTTTCGAATGTTTGTGTATGATGCATTATCAACATCAATTGAAAAAGTTGAAAGTGGATTAAACGCTGAATTCTCAAAAGAATTTTCAACAAATGATTCGTATTCATCATTATCGATTTCAATTGGTTGAACTTCAATTTTCTCCTTTAGTTCTGCTTCCTTAAATTTTCCTTTTTTCGTTTTAATAACAATAACGCCATTCGAACCTCTATTTCCATATTCAGTAACAGCAGCTGTGTCTTTTAAAACATCAATAGACTTAATATCATTAGAGTTTATAGAACGGAAACTAGCGCTATTTGAAGGAACACCATCAATTACATATAATGGATCAGAATTGCCATTAACGGTGCCAATTCCTCTAATGATAATGCTTGAATTAGCACCAGGTTGTCCAGAACTAACATTAACACCTGCTAATTGTCCTTGTAAGGTGTTTATTGTTCTTCCATTTGGTCTATTTTCAATAGTTTTACTAGAAACTGATGAATAAGCCATAACAGCTTGTTTTTTAGTTACAGTACTATAACCTTGAACAACTACAGCTTCAATTACATTTACTTCCGAAGTTAAAACTACATCAATAAGACTACTAGTACCAACAGTTATTGTTTTTGTTTTTTTTCCTAAAAATGAAAATTCTAAAATATCTCCTTGGTTGGCTTTTATACTATATTTTCCAGAAGCATCAGTTTGAGTACCCATTTGAGTTCCAGCAATTACTATTGTGGCACCAGGTAATGGAACACCATCCGAAGTTACTTTTCCTGTTATCTTTTTTTCTTGTGAAATGTAAAAATGGTTTGTTTTTGTATTAGTTTCTGCGCTATAAGAAGCGTAATTAATAAGCATAGCAATGCCTAATGAAATAATTTTGAAATTTTTCATAATGTAAAGTTTAGTATGTTAGTTAGTTTATTTTTCTGCCGGTTTCCCGTCTTTAGTAGTAATTATTATTACGCCTTTTTCTCCTTTTTTACCATAAATTTTGGTAGCATCTGCAGATTTTATAGAGTTAAAAGATATAATTTTTTGTTTGTCTAAAGGTGCATATGGACTTGTTGGGTTTTTACCAAATAGCGATTCTTCCGAATATTCAACTCCGTTAATGATGTATAATGGATTTGGAAAATGAGTGATTTCATCTATTTCTTCAGCACTTAGGTTTTCTAATTCTTTTTTATCAGCCGCCACACCATTAATCACCACTAAATCTTTGTTTTGCTGAACAGGTGCTGCTGCAGACTTAAATTTAGGTGCTTTATACTTAGATTTAGCTTGTTTAGCTGGTACATCATATTTTTTGCTTGGAGCTAAAATACCATTATTAGAATTCGAAGATACCATGTTAGATGCACTATTTCTCATACTAACTTCGTTTTCTGTAACGATGTTATTATTCAGTAAAGTTGTGATTCTACCTTTTTCTTTGTCTTCAAAGGTTAAATTAGTATCGAATTTATATTCTATTTTTTTGACTGAATCATAAACTGATGCTTCTGAAGCAACTTCTTCTGAGTAGAATTTACTTTCTAAAGGCTTTGATTCTAAGTTATAATACGGATTGATAGCATTTGTTGGGTTTTTAGGATTACTATTATCTACGACTACTTCTTTCGCTTTTTCAATAATTTTCTTTACAGAATCGTTAGATACAATCACTGGAATTTCAGTATTAGTATTGATGATTTTATCTTTAATTATTTCATCGTTAGAAACAAATTGATAAATGATTGAAAAACTCAATAAAACAGTTGCCGCAATTGCTAATTTTTGCCAAGTGTTTTTCTTTTGCACCACAATGGTGTTGTCGAGTTTTTCTTCCACACGATTCCAAACTTTATCCATGCCTGGAAAGTCTTTTTCGCCCTTGTGGGAAGCGTTTCTTAGTTTGTTATATATTTTATCTTCTGAGTTCATTTCTTTTTAATTTTTTAAACTTATACGTTTAAGTTTCAATTTTTCAAAATCTCTTTAATCTGTCCAATCTGTGTTGCTATCACTTTGCTTTTTGATAATAAAATTGGTTTACCAAATCTTTTAATTTTGTTTTTGCAGCATTGAGTTGCGATTTTGAGGTGCCTTCGGAAATTTGAAGTTTCTCGGAAATGTCTTTATGTGAAAAACCTTCTATCACAAACAAACTGAAAACTGTTTTGCAACCATCTGGCAAATAATTGAGTAAGTTGAGTAAATCTTCTTCCTCTAATTCACACATTTCATCAGTTAATGGCTGATTTTTTAAAGAAACATCTTCCAAATACAAATTGAAATTCACGTTCTTTTTTAATTGCATCAAACACTGATTTACAGCAATTTTTTTCGCCCAACCTTCAAAAGCTAATTCTTCTTTCAGTTGGTCAATTTTGGTGAAAATGATGTAAAAAGCATCGGCCATAGCTTCTTCAATT
>JAZKHI010000022.1:0-5546 GCA_040385445.1 Bacteroidota bacterium
CTTTGCTAGATTTAATTGAATACAAAAAATTTCAATTGAAAAACACCATCATTATTGAAACTGGTGGCATGAAAGGCAAACGAAAAGAAATCATCAGAGAAGAATTACATCAAACTCTTTGTGATGGATTTGGCGTTACAGCTATTCATTCTGAATATGGTATGACCGAATTATTATCGCAAGCGTATTCTTTAGGAGATGGGATTTTCGAATGTCCAATTTGGATGGATGTTTTAATTCGTGATACCGAAGATGCTTTAAATTATATCGAAAACGGAAAAACTGGCGGCATCAACGTGATCGATTTGGCAAACATCAACTCTTGTTCTTTTATCGCGACTCAAGATTTAGGAAAAAAATACGAGAACAAAACCTTTGAAGTTTTAGGAAGATTTGACAATTCGGACATTAGAGGTTGCAATTTGATGGTTGCTTTCTAATTATTTCAAAATCCGTACCTTCGCAGCATAATAAACAAACCATGATTTTCACAGATACTCATACGCATTTATATTCAGAAGAATTTTCAGAAGACCGAGCTGTAATGTTACAACGCGCTTTTAATACTGGTGTTTCTCGACTTTTCGTACCAGCAATTGACAGCAGTTATACGCAAAAAATGTACGATTTAGAAGCACAATATCCTGAAAACGTGTTTTTAATGATGGGTTTACATCCGTGCTATGTTAAAGAAAATTATTTGGAAGAATTAGCGCATGTTGAAACCGAATTAGCCAAACGAAAATTTGCCGCTATTGGCGAAATTGGTATCGATTTATTTTGGGATAAATCTTTCTTAAAACAACAACAAGAAGTTTTTATCAGACAAATCCAATTAGCCAAACAATACAAATTACCTATAAATATTCATTGTCGTGATGCTTTTGATGAAGTTTTAGAAATTTTAGAACAAGAAAAATCACCTGAACTTTGGGGAATTTTTCATTGTTTCACAGGAGATTTCAATCAGGCGAAACAAGCTATTTCTTGCGGAATGAAATTAGGAATTGGAGGCGTGGCAACATTTAAAAACGGAAAAATTGATCAATTTTTAAATGAAATCGACATCAAAAACATCGTTTTAGAAACGGATTCTCCTTATTTAGCACCTGTTCCGTTTAGAGGAAAACGCAACGAAAGTAGTTATGTAAAATTA
Organism: Bacteroidota bacterium; assembly: GCA_040385445.1. Taxonomy (GTDB): domain Bacteria; phylum Bacteroidota; class Bacteroidia; order Flavobacteriales; family Flavobacteriaceae; genus Flavobacterium. The sequence continues at coordinate 1,157 of JAZKHI010000022.1, forward strand.
GTTGCCGAAAAGTTATCGGAAATTTATAACTTGCCTTTAGAGGAAATTGCTACAATTACAACAAAAAACAGCAAAGATGTCTTCGGATTTTAATATTTGATAACGTTTAATTCCTATTTTTTTCGTTTTTTTGTAGATATAAAATAAAGTATGTCGAAATTTGATAAAATACGTCCTTATTATGATGCGGAAGTCAACGATGCCATTCGTTCTTCTATCAATCATCCTATGATGAAAGCATTGATGGATTTTGCTTATCCAAACGTTGAAGAAGCCGTTTGGAAAGAACAATTACTTCGCACACATTCAATTAGAGATTTTCAAATCAATTTTGCGTATCACGCCATAAAAAAGATTTTAGAGAAAAGTTCTGACGGACTTTCTACATCTGGTTTTGAAAAATTAGAACCAAACACATCTTACTTTTTCATTTCAAATCATAGAGATATCATTTTAGATACATCCTTGCTAAATGTTTGTTTACACGAACATGGTTTAGTGATGACTGCATCTGCAATTGGAGATAATTTAGTGAAGAAAGATTTCATTTTAAAGCTTTCGAAATTAAATAGAAATTTTTTAGTTCAAAGAAATCTACAACCAAGAGAATTACTAGAAAGTTCTAAATTACTTTCTGAATATATGTACCGATTGATTTCACAAGAAAATCGTTCGGTTTGGATTGCACAACGCGAAGGAAGAACAAAAGACGGAAATGACGCCACACATTCAGGTGTTTTAAAGATGATGGCTATGGCTTCAGACGAAAAAAACAGCATGGATTTCTTTAAAAAAGTAAGAGTTGTTCCAGTTTCTATTTCGTATGAATATGACCCAACAGATGCTTTGAAAATGCCACAATTAATGGCTGAAGCAAATGATGAAATTTACACCAAAGAAAAAAATGAAGATTTTATTACACTTTTGAGTGGAATTATCGGTCAGAAAAAACACATACACATTCATGTTGGTGACATTTTAGATACAGAATTAGATGCTATTTCAGCGGAAACAACCAATTCAAACAAGCAAATGATTGCCTTGGCACAAGTTATTGACGATTCTATTTTGCAATCGTACAAACTTTGGCCAACCAACTATATTGCTTACGATATGATGCATAACACCGATATGTATTCTGAAAAATATACGGAAGAAGAAAAACAACTTTTTAAACGTAGATTAGAATTGAGAATTAATGCTGGTGATCCGCAAATGAAAGAAAGTTTCTTAGCCATGTATGCCAATCCGGTGACTAACAAATTAAAATATCAAAAAATTGAAAGCAATTCATAAGCCAAATATTCTACTTATTTATACTGGCGGAACTATTGGTATGATAAAAGATGCTGATACTGGTGCGCTAAAGGCTTTTAATTTTAAAAAACTAATAAAAGGCATTCCAGAACTTAAACTTTTGGACTGTAATATTGAAACGGTTTCATTTAAAAACCCAATCGATTCTTCAAACATGCAAATTACAGATTGGCAAAAAACCGCTGTAATCATTGAAGAAAATTACAATAATTTTGATGGTTTTGTGGTACTTCATGGTTCGGACACAATGTCTTATAGCGCTTCTGCTTTAAGTTTTATGTTTGAAAACCTAGACAAACCAATCGTTTTTACGGGCTCTCAATTACCAATTGGAGATTTGCGTACAGACGCGAAAGAAAACTTGATTACTGCCATTCAAATTGCTTCCTTACAAGATAAAGGCAAACCTGTACTTCAAGAAGTTTGCCTGTATTTCGAATATAAATTATACAGAGGAAACAGAACCACAAAAATAAGTGCGGAACATTTTAATGCATTTACTTCGCCCAACTTTCCAGAATTAGTGGAATCGGGTGTGCATTTAAGAGTAAACAATGCTATTTTACTAAAACAAAAAACCAATAAAAAATTAATTGTCAACACCAATTTTGATGACAATGTTTTAATTTTAAAATTGTTTCCAGGTATTAACAAAAACCTTTTGCATTCCATTTTACAAACTCCAAATTTAAAAGGAGTGATTTTAGAAACGTATGGCTCTGGAAATGCACCAATGGAAGATTGGTTTATTAGTGAAATTGAAAACGCCATAAAACGCGGATTACATATTGTTAATGTGACACAATGCAGTGGTGGAAGTGTGATCATGGGAACCTACGAAACAAGTACACGATTAAAAGAAATTGGTTTAATCTCTGGAAAAAACATAACAACAGAAGCTGCCATAACCAAATTAATGTATTTGTTAGGACAAAACGTGGCAAGTTCCGTATTTAAGACTATTTTTGAGACTCCATTACGTGGAGAAATGAATGATTAAAAACTAGAAAGGTGGCCGAGTGGCTGAAGGCGCACGCTTGGAAAGCGTGTATATGGCAACATATCGAGGGTTCGAATCCCTTCCTTTCTGCAAAAAGTGAAATTATGAAATCGTAAACAACACCAATTCTCGATTTCATATGTCCATTAAAAAACTTTAACTATTTACAGATGAAACTATTACTTTTTTTATGGATTCCGTTTTTTTGTTTTTCACAAGAACCAACACCAACAGAAATTAAACTGGCTGAAGTAGATTCACTTTATAGAGAAGATCAAATTTACATGGGAATTACATATAATTTAATCCAAAACAGACCAAAAGGCTTCGAACAATTTTCATTTTCTCCTGGTCTTACATTTGGTTTTTTAAGAGATATGCCCATTTCAAAAAACAGACATTGGTCAATTGCGCCAGGCTTAGGCTATTCGTATAATAATATCAAGCAATTTATTAATTCAGATGAGCTACTTGGTCCAGATGTGATAGTTCCTGCTGAAAATATTAGAACCGTTATTACCACTCATGGTATTGATATTCCTTTAGAAGTAAGATGGCGAAATTCTGACCCAGTGAACCATAGTTTTTGGAGAGTTCATACTGGTTTTAAAGCTACTTATGTATTTAATTCTAAATTAAAAATTGCCTCATCAACTGGAAGTACAAAAGAATCCATTTCTGATGAAATTAACCGTTGGCAATACGGCGCTTATATTTCGGTTGGATTTAACACTTGGAATCCTTATATCTATTATGGTTTGAATCCTATTTTTAAAAACGGCTCAAAGATGAGTAATTTTAATATTGGTTTTCAGTTTTACATATTATAAAACCAAATCAGAATTTGCGGAAAAGCGCCAATTAACATTCCTGCAATCAATTCCATTGGCGTGTGTGCTTTCATATACAAGCGAGAAGACGCTACAAAACCCATACACATAATTAAATAAGCCAACGTATAAGTTGCTTCTATTTCTAAATAACTGGTTAACATCATTACGAAAACGAACAATGATGTAATTCCTATCATGTGTAAACTCGCTTTAAATCGCATCATAACCGAAATAAACACCAAAAAAGAACTAATAAATCCAGCTTGAAAAAACTTATATAATTCTGGAAAATGAGATTCTAAAATGGTGAACCTCAACAAACAATATAGTAAGATTACTTGAATAAAAATAGGCAATCTTCTTTCTTCTATAGTGGCTTCTGTGAATGATTTAACCTTTTTTAATGTTCTCAACAACATATAAAAACACAATGGCAAAAGAATCGTAAGAATAAATATTTGAATAAACGACAAATAAACTTCCGCTAGGAAAGCAATGTTTTTAGTAAACAAAAAGTATAAAATTGCCCCATAAATTGAAATAAATATGGGATGAAAAATATATGAAAACGGTTTTAAAAGGTATTTTGTTTTCAAGTTGAATAGTTTTAAGGAATTTCTAAACCTACATTTTTTTTCTCAATCGCGCTACAGGAATGTCTAATTGTTCTCTGTATTTTGCAATAGTTCTTCTAGCGATTGGGAAACCTTTTTCTTTTAACATGGCTGCTAAATCTTCGTCTGGTAAAGGCTTACTTTTGTCTTCTTCCGCAATAACGCGTTCCAAAATATTTTTGATTTCGATAGTTGAAACATCTTCACCTTGGTCGTTTTTCATCGATTCAGAAAAGAATTCTTTAATCAATTTCGTTCCGTAAGGCGTATCCACATATTTACTATTTGCCACACGAGAAATTGTAGAAATATCTAAACCAATCATATCAGCAATATCTTTCAGAATCATCGGTTTTAACTTCGATTCTTCGCCATCTAAGAAGTATTCTTGTTGGAAAAACATAATCGCATTCATCGTGACAAAAAGTGTTTCTTGACGTTGTTTAATCGCATCAATAAACCATTTCGCAGAATCTAATTTTTGTTTGATAAATTGCACCGCATCTTTTTGCGAATTCGATTTATCGCTAGACACTTTATAGGTTTGCAACATTTCTTGATAATCTTTAGAAACGTGCAATTCTGGAGCATTTCTGCCGTTTAGAAGTAATTCTAATTCGCCATCT
>JAZKHI010000023.1:0-90837 GCA_040385445.1 Bacteroidota bacterium
GAAATCGTGTCGATAGAAAATTATCTCGATTGAAATATACGGTCGATAAATTAACAGTAGAAGGTTTCAAAAAAGAATTGGAAAATCGTATTGGATTTGAATTCGAACCAGAAAGAAAATACACGTTTACGGAAAGAAGTGATCGTTTTGGTTGGGAACAAAATTACCAAGGAAAATGGTTTTATACGTTGTTTGTAGAGCACGGAGTTGTAAAACCAGAGCAAAAGCAATTCTTATACGAATTAGCGCAATTGGATATCAGTAATTTTATTTTTTCAGGAAATCAAAATCTGATTTTAGGTGAAATTGAAGAAAGTAACAAGTCAAAAGTGGAAGCTTTGTTAGTGCAACATGATGTTGAAAAACAAGTTAGCGCATTACGTAAAAATTCTATGGCTTGTGTGGCGTTGCCAACTTGTCCGTTAGCCTTAGCGGAAGCGCAACGTTATTTGCCAGAATTAGTGACTAAAATTGAACCGATTCTAGCCAAATACGAATTAACAAATGATGAAATTTCCATTCGTATGACGGGTTGTCCAAATGGTTGTGGTCGTCCGTATGTGGCTGAACTTGGTTTTGTTGGAACAGGTCCAGAACAATATAATTTTATGTTGGGAGGTGATCGTTTTGGCGAAAGATTAAATAAAATCTACAAGGAAAAACAAACGGAATCACAAATTTTAGATGATGTAGATGTCTTGTTAAGTCGATATGTAAAAGAAAAATTTGAAAATGAAACTTTTGGAGATTTTACTTATCGAGCAATTTTGAACTAATGAAGAAACTGATTTTAGTAATTATTGTATTGTTTCCAGAATTTTTATTAGCACAAAAAAAGGTAGAAAATCAGCAATTGATTTGGTACGGATATTATAATAATTTAAAATTTAACGAAAATTGGAGTTTAAATAGTGAAATTCAAGAACGTCAGTTTTATAATCCAACTGCCCAACATCAATTGGTGTTCAGGTCGAATTTGGAAAGGAAATTAATTGGAGATTGGAATGCTTCTGTTGGAATGACGTTGTTTTTGCAAAATCCGAATAATCCCAATTCGGAAAATAATTTGACGGTTCCCGAATTGCGTCCAGATATCGGTTTTAGTAACAAACAAAAACTAGGTTTTTTGACAATAAATCATAAATATAAAGCCGAAGCACGATTTTTTCACGATGTAGAAAATCAAGAATTAGTTGGTGGTTATCGCTTTTCACATTTTCGATTGCGATACCAATTAGGTTTAGATGTTCCAATTTGGAAAAAAGAAAGAAATGAAAAACTATTGATAAAGATTAAAGACGAAATTATGTTGAATGTGGGAAATAAAATTGTGAAAAATACTTTCGATCAAAATAGAATTTATCTCGCACTCAATTATAAACTGAATAAATCATATGCTGTTGAACTAGGTTATATGAATTGGTTTCAACAACAAAAATCAGGAACCGATTTTTATAATCGTGATATTTTAAGATTATCGATTTTCCATAGTATTGATTTTAAAAAAGAAAAATAATGACAAACACACTATTTCCTATATTCCTAAAAACAGAAACTGCTCGCTTTTTAATTGTGGGTGGTGGAAATGTTGGTTTGGAAAAAACAGAAACCTTACTGAAGCAAAATCCAAAGATTAATTTAATCTTGGTGGCGACTTATTTTCATCCGAAGTTGAAAGAGATTATTGATCGAAATTCAACTATTTCTTTTTACGAAAGAGCTTTTGAAGCAACCGATTTAGAAAACAAAGATTTTGTAATCATTACAACGGATAATTCTGATGTAAATCGCAATGTTAGAGAATTAGCAAAAGCAAAAGGAATTAAAGTCAATGCTGCGGATCAACCCGATTTATGTGATTTTTATTTGGGTTCGATTGTGAACAAAGGAAATCTAAAAATTGCGATTTCAACCAACGGAAAATCTCCAGTTTTGGCTAAGCGACTGCGAGAATATTTTACAGATGTCATTCCAAATGAAATTGAAGATAATATCACGCAATTAAACGATTTTAGAAACCAACATAAGGGCGATTTCAGTCAAAAACTAGCCGATTTAAATAAAGCAACTGAAGGTTTTTCGTCAAAGAAACAAGAGAAACAAGAGAAACAAGAAGCTAAAAAATATAAAAGATTGGTGCTGCAAATCACATTGTTGTTTATGTTTTTTTTCTTGGGATTTGGACTTTCTAAGTTCATCTCTTTTAACGAATTATGGAATCAAGCACAATATATTCCAAACGTTTTTTACGGAATGGTATTAATTGGTTTTTTTGCTCAATTAGTTGATGGCGCTTTAGGTTTAGGCTATGGCGTAATGTGTTCAACGAGTATGATGTTGTTAGGAATTAAACTTCCTGCAATCAGCGGAAGTATTCATACAGCGGAAATGTTTTCCAGCGGAATTAGTGGTTTTTCGCATTATAAATTCGGAAATGTAAATAAAAAATTATTTTTCTGGATTGCCATTCCTGGTGTAATTGGAGCTGTTGCAGGTGCATTGTTGCTAATTTATCTAGGAAATAAATATGAAGCAATTACGTATGGGATTTTAGCAAGTTACACCTTGTTAATCGGAGTTAGATTGATTATTTTAGCTTGTAAAAAAAGGATTGAAAAGAAACAACTTAAAAATACAAGTTTGTTAGGATTTGCAGGTGGTTTTTTCGATGCTTTTGGCGGCGGCGGTTGGGGACCAATTGTGACTTCAACACTTTTGTCGAAAGGTAGAAAATCAAGTTATGTTATTGGAACAGTGAGTTTAGCAGAATTTTTCGTCACATTAGCGGCTTCAATTACTTTTTTTGCGTCACTAGGAATTAGTCATTGGTATATTATTTTAGGATTAATTATTGGTGGATCAATCGCTGCTCCTTTAGGAGCAAAGCTTTCGGGAAAATTACCTCAGAAAACCGCTCTGTTATTAGTCGCTTTTTTAGTGATTGTTTTTAGTATCCGAATGTTGTTAAAGATTATTTAATTGTATTTTTCTAATAATTAGATTTAATTTGACTTTTTACGTGTTTTTTTAGAATAAAAATCTATTTGATAGATTTAAAATAACAAAATTTAGAAAATTTATCTATAAAGTTTTTTTATAGCGAAATATTTCTCTAAGTTTGCCCCATCAAAAAAACAACAACAAGATAGAATGAAGTTTACAATATTAAATATTCGAATGATGATGTGGAAATTTTCCACAGAGGACGATATTGCATAAATTTAACCTACAAACACAATGCAACTTTTAGCCTCTGCCAACGCAGAGGCTTTTTTTTAAAACCATTGAAAATAATAAAAATGAATACAATAAGAAATTATACAATGATTAACCGAATGATGCGCATGTGCGCACCAATTACATATTGCCAAAAGTGAAAGAGTTACTCTTAGTTATAGTTCAACTATAAACCCTTTTGGTAAATGTTCCAAAAGGGTTTTTTTTATTCCGAACTAGTTTCAGAATCTAAAATAAAAATAGTTTCAGAGTCTTATTAAAATATTAGCAGTTTAAAAATAAATGGGAATAGTACAAAATATAAAAATATCAAACTTTTTACTTCAATCTGGCGAGGTGAGTAAAATCAATCTATCATTTCAAACTTTTGGTTTACCAATCGGAATGGCGCCAATTGTGTTGGTCAATCACGCATTAACGGGGAATTCAAACGTGGAAGGTGAACAAGGTTGGTGGAATGATGTAGTTGGAGAAAACAAAGTAATTGATACAAAAAAATATACAATAATCGCATTCAATATTCCAGGAAATGGTTACGATAATGATGTTGAAAATTTAATTGAAAACTATAAAAGTTTCACCACAAAAGATATTGCTTCTTTGTTTTGGAAAGGATTAGAATATTTAAAAGTAAACCAACTTTTCGCAGTAATTGGTGGAAGTTTGGGCGGAGCAATTGCTTGGGAAATGTCTCTTTTGAAGCCAAAAGGAATTCAAAATCTTATTCCAGTAGCTTCCAATTGGAAAGCAAATGATTGGTTAATTGGAAATGTTTTGGTGCAAGATGCGATTCTGAATAATTCGAAAAACCCTATTCACGATGCCAGATTACACGCGATGTTGTTGTATAGAACACCACAATCGTTATCTGTAAAATTCAATTCGGAAAGAAATAACAATCAAAATAGTTATAAAGTCGAATCTTGGTTGTTGCATCACGGCGAAAAATTAACCGAACGATTTGAATTGAGCGCCTATAAATTAATGAATTATTTATTGAAAACTATTGGGGAAAATCGCACAGAAAACGATTTACAAGATTTTGCAAAAACCAGCACAACAAAAATTCATCAAATAGCCATTAATAGCGATTATTTTTTTACACCAAACGAGAATATTAAGACGCACAATTTGTTAAGTAATATTACAAATAACTTAACGTATCACGAAATAAATTCAATTCACGGACACGATGCTTTCCTAATTGAATATGAAAGTTTAAACAACATATTAAAAACAATATTTAACACTAAACACACAAATTAATTATGTCAATTTTACAAACAGAAGAAAAAGGATTTAAGTACAAAGGAAAAAAGGAATTATCAGTTTTAGATAATGTTTCTTTAGTAAATTTAGAAGGAAAAGGATTGCTTGGAAAAGCAGGTATCGATGCGCGAATTTTTAGCGTAATGGCCAACCATAAAATCAGTGTAAGTATCATTTCGCAAGGTTCTTCAGAAAGAGGAATCGGAATTGTAGTCAACACGGATAGAGCTTCAGAAGCGTTGCAAGGTTTAGAAAAAGAATTTTCAAACGAGTTTCTTTTTGGAGATGTGAGCAAGGTTTCTGTAGATAATAATATTGCGGTAATTGAAATTACAGGTCAGGATTTAAGTACGTTTCACAAATTGTATTCGTCTTTAATTAGAAATAAAATTACACCAATTTTGTTTAATAACATCATCACTGGAAATAGCGTGAGTTTGGTAGTGAAGAAAACCGATTTAAAACGTGCTATAAATGTAATTAATGTGGATATTTTCGGATTAACGAAAAAAATAAACATTGCTATTTTCGGACATGGTTTAGTGGGTTCCACTTTAATTGATCAGGTTTTGTTGTCGGCAAAAAACATCGAAATCAAAAAAGGAATCAAACTAAATATTTTTGCGATTGCGAATTCTACAAAATTAGTAATTGATGAAGCGGGAATTGATGAAAATTGGAAATCGGAAATTGCCGAAAATGGTGTAGTTTATGATGTAAAAGATATTATCAAATATGCCAAAGAAAACCATTTAGAGAATTTAATTGCTGTTGATAATACCGCAAGTAATAGCTTTGTGGAAAATTATGTTGCGCTAATTGAAAGTGGTTTTGATGTGGTTTCGTCTAATAAAATTGCTAATACCTTAAGTTACGGTTTTTACAAAGAAATCCGTGAGGTTTTACAAGATAATCAGAAAAATTACTTGTATGAGACTAATGTTGGTGCAGGTTTACCGTTAATTGATACAATTAAATTATTGCATCTTTCTGGAGAAAATATTACTAAAATTAAAGGTGTGTTTTCAGGAACGTTGAGTTATATTTTCAATCATTTTTCTGTGGAAGATAAATCATTTAGCGAAGTGTTGAAAGAAGCGATTGCTTTAGGTTTTACAGAGCCAGATCCTCGTGAAGATTTATGCGGAAATGACGTAGCGAGAAAATTACTGATTTTAGCTCGTGAATTGGATTTGCAAAATGAATTTAACGAAATTAATATTCAGAATTTAATTCCAGTAGAATTGAGAGCGTTAACGACTTCTAATTTCTTAGAAAATTTAAATCTTTTAGATTTTCATTATAAAACGATTAAAGACAATCAAGAGAAAGGAAATGTCTTGCGTTATATAGGAGAATTGTCTGGTGATTTACAACAAGATAAAGGGAATTTAGATGTGAAATTGGTTTCAGTTCCTGAAAATTCAGTACTTGGACAATTAAAAGGTTCAGATTCTATTTTTGAAATTTATACCGAATCGTATGGGGAAAGACCAATCGTAATTCAAGGAGCAGGAGCAGGAGCATCAGTTACAGCTAGAGGAGTTTTTGGAGATATCCTAAGAATTATTGATAAAATATAGTTTAAAAGAATTTTTTATAGATTCTTATTCGTAATTTAATTGTTTTAAAAGAATAAAAAACTATTTAGCTTCTTTTTTTAATTAAAATTTAGAAAATATTTCTTTTTTGTAATTTTTTATTACCTTTGCAGCGTTCATAAACATAATGATTGTTATCACGAAAGGTGGAGGGATTAGACCCATTGAAACCTTAGCAACCCTACACTTGTAGAAGGTGCTACATTCTATTCCGATTTTTTATCGGAAGCAGATAACCAGAAAATTTTCACCACTTTTCGCTGATATCAATTTTTAGTTTACACACGTTTCAATGTAACGTGAGTAGATTGGGTATGTCAAGAACTTATTTATAAAAACATAATATCATTAAAATGTCAAATACAAAATCAACTTTAGAAATTAAAAGTAACATTTACCAAGCCATCAATGAAAGAATTTTAATTCTTGACGGTGCTATGGGTACGATGTTGCAGCGCAATAAATTTGAAGAAGAAGATTTTCGTGGTGAACGTTTTGCAGCCTTTCCACATCCATTAAAAGGAAATAACGATTTACTTTCTCTTACACAACCAGAAGCAGTTAAAGAAGTACATCGTTTGTATTTTCAAGCAGGTGCAGATATTGTAGAAACCAATACGTTTTCTGGAACAACTATCGGAATGGCCGATTATCACATGGAAGATTTAGTGTACGAATTGAATTATCAATCTGCTAAAATTGCTCGTGAAGTGGCCGATGAATTTACAGACAAACCTCGTTTTGTTGCAGGTTCAATCGGGCCAACAAACAGAACAGCTTCTATGTCGCCAGATGTAAATGATCCAGGTTATCGCGCCGTTACTTTTGACGATTTACGAATTGCATATAAACAACAAGTGGAAGCTTTAATTGATGGTGGTTCAGATGTACTTTTAGTAGAAACAATTTTCGATACATTAAACGCTAAAGCTGCTCTTTTTGCGATTGAAGAAGTAAAAGAAGAAAGAAACTTAGATATTCCAATCATGGTTTCAGGAACGATTACGGATGCTTCAGGAAGAACCTTATCCGGACAAACCGTGGAAGCGTTTTTAATTTCAATTCAACATATTCCGTTGTTAAGTGTTGGTTTCAATTGCGCGTTAGGTGCAGATCAGTTAAAACCATATTTAAAACGATTAGCACATAACACGCAGTTGAATATTTCGGCACATCCAAATGCTGGTTTGCCAAATGCTTTCGGAGAATATGATCAAACACCAGAAGAAATGCAAGCACTAATTCGGGAATATTTACAAGATAATTTGATAAATATTATTGGTGGTTGCTGCGGAACAACTCCAGAACACATCAAATTAATTGCAGAAGTTTCTGCAGAATTTGAACCCAGAAAATTAGAAAACAACCAACCTGTTTAGCGTTTTAAGACCCTAAATGGGTTTTAAAATAACAAGGAATCTTGTAAAATAGGATGAAAAAGAATAGCATAAAAATAAAATTAGAAAGTTTTATACAGTCAAAAAAGAATAGAATAAATCAATTTTTAAGTCAAAGCAAAATCTTTTGGAAAGATGTTGCTAAAAATTATAAAAGAATAAATAGTGTGCTTTAAAATGGAAGTACGAGAGTATAAAAAGATGTCAAGAAACAATAAAATAAATTTACAACTTTCAGGTTTAGAACCACTTTTCATTAACGAAGAATCTATTTTCGTAAATGTTGGTGAAAGAACGAATGTAACGGGTTCTCGTAAATTTCTTCGATTAATTAAAGAAGAAAAATACGAAGAAGCACTTTCTGTTGCCCGTGAACAAGTAGAAGGTGGCGCTCAAATCATTGATATTAATATGGATGAAGGAATGTTAGATGGCGTTTACGCGATGACAAAATTCCTAAATTTAATTGCTGCCGAACCAGATATTGCTCGTGTTCCCGTAATGATTGATAGCTCGAAATGGGAAATCATCGAAGCGGGTTTAAAAGTCGTGCAAGGAAAAGCGGTTGTAAATTCTATTTCATTAAAGGAAGGTGAAGAAACTTTTATTCATCATGCCAAATTAATCAAACGATATGGTGCGGCTGTAATTGTGATGGCTTTTGACGAAGTCGGACAAGCAGATAATTACCAAAGAAGAATTGAAATTTGTAAAAGAAGTTATGATATTTTGGTTGATGTAGTTGGTTTTCCTGCCGAAGATATCATTTTTGATCCAAATATTTTTCCAGTCGCAACTGGAATGGACGAACATAAATTAAATGCTTTGGATTTTTTCGAAGCAACAAAATGGATTCGTGAAAACTTGCCATTTGCTAATATTTCGGGCGGAGTAAGTAATGTTTCTTTTTCTTTCCGTGGTAACGATAAAGTGCGTGAAGCAATGCATTCGGCTTTTTTATATCACGCCATTCAAAATGGTATGACAATGGGAATCGTAAACCCAGAAATGTTAGAGATTTACGATGAAATTGACAAGGTTTTACTAGAACACGTTGAAGATGTACTTTTAAATAGAAGAGAAGATGCAACGGAAAGACTTTTAGATTTAGCAGAAAGTTTTAAAGGTGATCATAAAGTAAATGAAAAAGCAATTGCCGAATGGCGAAATGATCCCGTTCAAGAAAGATTAACACATTCTTTGGTAAAAGGAATTGATGAGTTTATTGAAATTGATGTGGAAGAAGCGCGATTAAATGCTAAAAAAGCCATCGAAGTTATTGAAATTAGCCTAATGAACGGAATGAATGTGGTTGGAGATTTATTCGGAAGCGGAAAAATGTTCTTGCCTCAAGTAGTAAAATCAGCGCGTGTAATGAAAAAAGCCGTGGCGTATTTATTGCCATTTATCGAAGCAGAAAAAGATTCAACAGCTTCTTCATCTGCTGGAAAAGTATTGATGGCAACTGTAAAAGGTGATGTTCACGATATCGGAAAAAATATTGTTTCGGTAGTTTTAGCCTGTAATAATTTCGAAATTATCGATTTAGGAGTAATGGTTCCGCCAGAAAAAATTATTGAAGCCGCTGTAAAAGAGAACGTAGATATTATCGGTTTAAGCGGATTAATTACGCCTTCGTTAGACGAAATGGTGTATTTAGCGAAAGAAATGGATAAGTTGAACATCAAAATCCCAGTAATGATTGGTGGTGCAACAACTTCTCGTGCACATACTGCAGTGAAAATTGCTCCAGAATATAAGGCAACAGTAGTTCACGTTAATGATGCGTCAAGAGCTGTAACTGTGGCTTCAAATTTATTAAATACAGGAACAAATACAGAGTTTTCTTCTGCTTTGCGCGAAGAATATGACACCTTACGTGAAGGGTATTTGAACAGAGCAAGAGAGAAAAATTTCTTAACAATAGAAGAAGCGCGTAAGAATAAATTCAAGATAGATTGGGACAATTTCGAACCGGTTCAACCAAATTTTATCGGAACAAAAATTGTGGAAGTGGAACTTTCAGAATTAGTTGATTTTATCGATTGGACGCCGTTTTTTCAATCTTGGGAATTGTTTGGGAAATATCCAGCCATTTTAACGGATGAGGTTGTGGGTGAACAAGCCACAGATTTATTTAAAGATGCGCAAGTTATGTTAACCAAAATTGTTTCTGAAAAATGGTTCACAGCTAAAGGAATTTTAGGAATTTATCCTGCAAATACAGTTAATGATGATGATATTGAAGTAAGTCTTCCAGATTCTAGCTTCCAATTTCTAACATTAAGACAACAATCTCAAAAAACGGTTGGTGCGCCAAATATCGCCTTGTCTGATTTTATTGCGCCAAAAGAAACCAATAAACAAGATTATATCGGGTGTTTCTGTGTGACAACAGGTTTTGGTGTCGATGAAAAAGCTGCAGAATTTGAAAGTCAATTAGACGATTATAATTCGATTTTAACCAAAGCATTGGGCGACAGATTAGCGGAAGCTTTCGCCGAATATTTACACTTAAAAGTACGTAAAGAAATTTGGGGTTATGCTTCAGACGAAAACTTAACCAACAACGAATTAATCAAAGAAAATTATAAAGGAATTCGTCCTGCGCCAGGTTATCCAGCTTGTCCAGACCATTTAGAAAAACCAACAATTTGGAATATTTTAAATGTGGAAGAAAATATCGGAGTAACCTTAACAGAAAGTATGGCAATGTGGCCCGCTTCTTCTGTTTCTGGATATTATTTTGCGAATTCGGAAAGTAAATATTTCGGATTGGGAAAAATTAAAAACGATCAAGTAGAAAATTACGCCAAAAGAAGAGGGATTTCAATAGAAATAGCAACCAAATGGTTAGCACCAAATATCGCAGACTAAAAATTTGTTTCAGGTTTAAAGTTTCAAGTACAACAACCTGAAACCTGAAACCTGAAACTTGAAACAAAACAAAACATGAAAGTAACCGAACATATAGAAAAAGCCAACGGAAAACCATTGTTTTCTTTCGAAATTTTACCGCCTTTAAAAGGACAAAATATTCAATCGATTTACGATAGTATCGATCCGTTAATGGAATTCAATCCGCCATTTATTGATGTAACCTATCATCGGGAAGAATACGAATTTAAAGAATTGCCAAGCGGTTTATTACAAAAGAAAATTGTAAAAAAACGTCCTGGAACAGTTGGTATTTGTGCCGGAATTCAGAATAAATATAATGTTGATGCCATTCCGCATATTTTATGTGGTGGCTTTACAAAAGAAGATACGGAGAACTTATTAATCGATTTAGATTTCTTAGGAATTAATAATGTGGTAGCGCTTCGTGGTGATGCGGTTAAAAGTGAAATTTATTTCAAACCAGAAAAAGAAGGTCACGCTTTTGCTTCTGAATTGGTTTCGCAAATTAACGATTTAAATAACGGAATTTATTTGGATGCCGATTTACAAAATTCGAATAAAACCAACTTTTGTATTGGTGTAGCGGGTTATCCCGAAAAACATATGGAAGCCCCAAGTTTAGATAGCGACATTCATTTCTTAAAGCAAAAAATTAAAAACGGAGCAGATTATATTATCACACAAATGTTTTTCGATAATCAGAAATTTTTCGATTTTGTGGCGAAATGCAGAGCAGCTGGAATTACAGTTCCAATTATTCCTGGATTGAAACCTATCGCAACTAAAAAACAATTGAATTTAATTCCACACCGATTTAGTTTAGAATTACCAGACGATTTAATCATGGAAGTGGTAAAAGCAAAAGATAATGAAGCGGTAAAACAAATTGGTATAGAATGGTGTACGCAACAAAGCGTCGAATTAGTAGCTGCTGGAATCCCAGTGTTGCATTACTATTCAATGGGTAAAGCGGAAAATATTAAAGCAATTGCTAGTCAGATTTTTTAAGACAAAATAAAATAATCTTTGTAACATATTGTTTTTGAGCGCATTTTTGTGCTTTATAACGACAAAAGCATTGTTAAGGTCGTGTTTTATTTAGATTTGAGATAATAATTAAAAAAATCTCAAACTCATGAAAAAAATACTGCTAATTGTTATATTAAGTCTATCATTTCAACTTGGATTTTCAAATGATAGAGATAAAGTTTTAAATCAAGCCAGAGAATTAAAAGAAAGTAAAAACTACAAACAAGCCATTAAGGAATACATTACATACATTAAAATGTTTAAAAACGAAGCGGTCAATTTAAAAGATATTTATTTTGAAGTGGCCAATTGTTACTTCCTTGACAAAAATAATTTTAAAGCATTTAAAGTTATTAAAGAAACCATTTCAAGATATGGTGCTACTAAAGAAGATTTAGAAACAAGTACCGTTTTAGATAAAAAATTATTTGAAGTGGCTTGGTCTGAAATTTATCCTGAGTATACTGCTTTAAGAAAACAGTTTATAAAAAGACTTAGTAATGTAGATGTTTATGTAGAAAATAATAAGGTTGAGCTAATAGAAAAAAAATAATATTATAAATAATAAACGGGCCTCATTAACTTTGTAAGAATTTAATGAGGCTTTTTGTTTTTTTAAAATAAAATGAATTTTTATCATATTGTTGTGTTTTCAATAATTATGTTGGGTTTTGTGTAAAATCAGAATGTTAAAAGAAACAATATTGCTGAATAGTTAGAATATGGTAAAAATAACAAGTTTATAACTCGTTAAAACAAGGTTTTCGTAAGATTTCAGTTTTGGTGGATTGAAATTATATTTTTAACTTTAAGAATATAACCCAAAATTCCCTTGTATTATGAAAAAAATTATCTTCCTATTCGTTATGTTATTTGTGGGTCAAATAACTTTTGCAAAAGACAAAGATTTACTTTTGAAAGAAGCGAGGCAATTTGCTTTAGATAAAGATTATAATGCAGCCATCAAATCGTACAAAGCTTATGTAAAAATAGCTAAAAATGACGATTTAAAAGAGGTGTATTTTGAATTCGCTAATTGTTATTACAAAAATAATGACACGAAAATGGCGGTTAAAACATTAAAAACATCAATTAAGAAATACGGACTTACAGAAGAAGATTTAATATATAATAATGTATTAGATTCTAAATTATCTGATATAACAATTGCCGAATTATATAATGATTTTTCTAGATTGAGAAATAAATACGTTACTTATCAAGAAAGAAACTAAATATTTAATTGGAAATTGTTAAAAACTCTTCATGAATAAATTTTATGAAGAGTTTTTTTTATTAGAGAAAGTTTAAGCCTACTTCGTTTTCTCTCTAAAAACTTTTTCTAAATTCTTGCCTAAATCAGCAATTTGAGCATCTTCCACAATTTTTCCTTTGTGTATAATGATAATTCTATCGCAAATAGCTTCCACTTCTTGCATAATATGTGTAGATAAAAATACGGTTTTGTCTTTACCGATATTTTTAATTAATTCTCTAATTTCAACCAATTGATTTGGATCTAAACCTGTTGTGGGTTCATCTAAAATCAATACATCTGGATTATGAAGTAAAGCTGTTGCTAAGCCCACACGTTGACGATAACCTTTAGAAAGTTCGCCAATTTTCTTATGACATTCTGGAGTTAAACCTGTCAATTCAATTACTTCTTGAATACGAGATTTTTCCGTTTTATGCACATCTGCACTAAACTCTAAATATTCTCGAACGTATAAATCTAAATATAACGGATTGTGTTCTGGTAAATAACCAACAGATTGTTGTACGCTTTTTTGAGCAGTTGTAACATCAAAACCATTTACAGTCGCTTCGCCTTCATCTGCCGTTAAGTAAGTTGTCAATATTTTCATTAATGTCGATTTTCCAGCTCCATTCGGACCTAAAAAACCTACAATTTCGCCTTTGTTTACAGAAAAACTAACAGCATCTAATGCTTTTTGAGTTCCGTATGTTTTGGTAATGTTTTTTACTTCTATTGACATATTCTTGTTTTCCACAAAAATAATAAATAAATGCAATACAACGATAGATAAATTTAAGTTAATGTTGATTTTGCTGTTTTGTTTTTCAGTAAATTTGAGGAACAAAATTAACTACTTATGGCAGCACCAAAAAAGAAGAAAGCAATTACCGAAGATGTAATTGTTTCTGCATACACAGATTATTGTTTGACTCATGGTAAAAAACCAAATTCAGTTTATGATTTCGCTAAGCAAACCGGAATGGAAGAAAGTGAATTTTATCAATTTTTTGCCTCTTTTGAGTTTTTAGAAAAGCAATATTTTGTCTCTATGTTTGCTTATACATTAGAATTATTAGAAAAAAATGAAGCGTATAATTCGTATGAAAGTGCAGATAAAATATCAGCATTTTACTTTACTTTTTTCGAAATGGCAACGGCAAACAGAAGTTTTGTCATTCACTTGCTGAAAGAAGATAAAAACCCAGTAAAAAACATAGGGAAATTAGTAAAACTTCGTGAAGTGTATCTAAATTATGCTTTGACTATTCTAGAAAAACCAATCAAAATAGAACAAGAAACCGTAGTGAAAATTCAAGATAAAGTGATACAAGAAGCAGCTTGGTTACAATTTCTTTCTATTTTTAATTTTTGGATGAACGACGAATCACCAAATTTTGAAAAAACAGATGTGTTCATAGAGAAATCTGTTAAAGCAAGTTTCGATTTAGCTTATAATATTCCTACACAAAGTATTATTGATTTTGGAAAATTTATATGGAAAGAACAAATGAACGGAATGTTTTCTAAATCATAAACTCAACATTAAATAATGAAAAAAATAGACAGTATTCCAACAGGAAAGATTGAGCGCGTAACGAAATTGGTTACCACTGGAGTGAAAGTTGGAGGAAATTACCTGAAATATTATGGCGAAAAAGTGGTAAATCCGTCTTTAACAAAAGATAAATTACACGAAAATAATGCAGCAGATATTTATGATGGACTAAAAGAATTAAAAGGAAGTGCGCTAAAAGTGGCACAAATGCTAAGCATGGAAAAAAACTTGTTGCCGCAATCTTATGTAGATAAGTTTTCGTTGTCGCAGTTTTCCGTTCCACCTTTGTCGGCGCCTTTGGTTCGAAAAACATTCAAAACGTATTTTAAACAATATCCTGAAGAATTATTTGATAGTTTTTCACCAGATTCTATTAACGCAGCGAGTATTGGTCAGGTGCATAAAGCCAAAAAAGATGGTAAAGAATTAGCCGTAAAAATTCAATATCCAGGAATTAGAGAAAGTATTAGTTCAGATATTGCTTTGGTGAAACCCATTGCAATTCGAATGTTCAACTTGCAAGGGACTTCAGATGAATATTTTCAAGAAGTAGAAGATAAATTAACGGAAGAAACCGATTATAAATTGGAAATTTCTCAGTCGATGAAAGTCATTAAAGATTGTGAAAAAATTGATAATTTACTTTTTCCACATTACTATCCTGAGTTTTCTTCAGACAAAATTATAACCATGGATTGGATGAATGGCATTCATTTATCTGAGTTTTGTTCAAGTAACGCTTCGCAAGAACAACGCGATAAAATCGGACAAACCTTGTGGAATTTCTATATGTACCAAATTCACCAATTGAAAAAATTTCACGCCGATCCACATCCAGGAAATTTTTTAGTGGATAAAAACGACAACTTAATTGCGATTGATTTTGGTTGCATGAAAGAGATTCCAAATGATTTTTATGTACCATATTTCGAAGTTTCTACACCGGATTCCTTAAGTAATCCTGAATATTTCAAATCGAAATTATTCGAATTAGAAATCTTAAAAACGACTGATTCACCGAAAGAATTGGAGTTTTTTACCAATATGTTTCACGAACTATTAAGCGTTTTTACACAACCTATTCAATCAGATGTTTTTGATTTCGCTCAACCCGAATTTCAAACTCAAATTGCTGCTTTAAGTGAAAAATTCGCCAGTGATAAAACCTTAAGAAAAATGAATGGAAACAGAGGTTCTAAACATTTTATTTATGTAAACCGAACGTTTTTTGGTTTATATAGTTTAATGTTCGACATCAAAGCAAAAGTAAAAATTAACGATTTTGAAAAATATTTAAATTAAAAAATTAAATGAAAAATTACTTAGTTATTGGAGGAAGCAAAGGTGTTGGTGAACAAATTGTAAAAGAATTATCTGAAAAAGGTAACTTTTGTCACGTAATTTCTCGTTCAGAACCAACATATCAATTTAATGGGAATTGGTATCAATTGGATGCATTAACAGATGAATTCCCAACAATTGATTCTATTGATGGTTTGGTATATTGTTTAGGAAGTATCAATTTGAAACCTTTTAATCGCTTGAGCTTAGAAGATTTTAATACCGATTTAAGCGTAAATTTTTTCGGAGCTTTAAAAGCGTTTCAATATTATTTACCAGTATTAAAAAAGTCAGAACAGGCGAGTGTGGTTATGTTTAGTACAGTTGCCGTTCAGTCTGGAATGCCATATCACGCTAGTATAGCTGCAGCAAAAGGAGCAATAGAAGGTTTAGTAAAAAGTTTGGCTGCCGAATTCGCTCCAAAAATTAGAGTCAACGCCATCGCGCCATCTTTAATTGATACGCCATTAGCAGCTGGAATTTTACGTTCCGACCAAATCAAAGAAAACATGATTGCCAAACATCCTTTAAAACGAATTTTAAATCCAACGGATGTTTCTAAAACGGCTTGTTTCTTGCTTTCTTCAGATTCTAATGGTATAACCGGTCAAATAATTGTACAAGATAATGGCTTAGTCAGTTTAAGTTATTAATTTTTTTTACGTTTGTATGAAATATTTTTCTACATTTGTTTTTTCGATAACAAAATAATGAACACAAACAATACATTTTATAGCAACTCTTTTTATTTCTTCTGGAACGAGGACAGGGATTGTTATGGTGTTATTTGATGATAAATTAAAAAGATAATTAACTATATATAAACAATCCCGATGTAAATCGGGATTTTTTTTTGCCCATATGGAAACAAAAATCGCAATTCAAGGAATCAAAGGTTCATTTCACCATCAGGTCGCACAAAACTATTTTCAATCTAATATAGAATTAGATGAGTGTTTGTCGTTTCCTGATTTGGTGAAAAGCTTGAAAGAAAACAAAGTACAAAAAGGAATAATGGCATTAGAAAATTCTATTGCTGGCTCAATAATTCCTAATTATGCCTTAATTGATCAAAACGATTTACACATTATCGGTGAATATTATCTGAATATTCACATGAATTTAATGGTGCTAAAAGGACAAAAAATAGAAGATATTACGGAAGTACATTCGCATCCAATTGCATTGTTGCAATGTGCTGTTTTCTTTAGTCAATATCCACATATAAAGCTAGTTGAAAGTGTAGATACAGCCGAAACAGCTCAACGAATTCAAAAACAAAAATTAAAAGGAATAGGAGCTGTTGCTGCGCCAATTGCAGCAGAAATGTACGATTTAGAAATTATTGCTAGTGGAATTCACACCGTGAAAAGCAATAAAACCCGATTTGTGATTTTAAAGAATGAAAACAAAGTGTTTCTAAAGGAAAAAATCAATAAAGCTTCTATGAAATTCGAATTGGATGATTTGCAAGGTGGCTTGGCAACTGTTTTAAATGCATTAAATGTTTGTCAATTAAATCTAACAAAAATTCAGTCCTTACCAATAATTGATGAACCTTTTCAATATTCATTTTTTGTAGATGTCGTTTTTGAAAAATATAAACATTACGAAAGAGGAAAAGAGATTTTAGAAATAATGACCAAAAAATTCAAAGTGTTAGGTGAATATACGAAAGGAGAACAATGATACGAACAGCAAATAGATTACATAGTATTCAGGAATACTATTTTTCAAGAAAATTAAAAGAAGTAAATCAATTAGTGAGTGAAGGCAAACCGATTCTTAATATGGGAATTGGTAGTCCAGATTGTGCGCCTTCAGACAGAGTAATGTTGGCCATTCAAAAAGCATTGTTTGACGTAAAAGCACACGAATATCAAAGTTATCAAGGTTTGCCAGAATTGCGAAAGGAAATGGCTAATTTTTATCAAACACAATTTCAAGTTACGCTAAATCCAGATTCGGAAATATTGCCATTAATGGGTTCGAAAGAAGGAATTATGCATATTTCTATGGCTTTTTTAAATGTGGGTGATGAAGTATTAATTCCAAATCCAGGCTATCCAACTTACGAATCGGTAACCGAATTAGTAGGAGCAAAGTCTGTTTTTTATGATTTAAAAGAAACAACAAATTGGGAACCAGATTTCGAAGCTTTAGAAAAACAAGATTTGTCTAAAGTGAAACTCATGTGGGTAAGTTATCCACATATGCCAACTGGCGCAAAAGGAAGTGTTGATTTATTTGAAAGATTAGTGCGTTTTGCTAAAAAACATCAAATCTTATTAGTAAATGATAACCCGTATAGTTTTGTTTTAAACGATAATCCAATTTCTTTATTGCAAATTAAAGAAGCAAAAGAAGTGGTTTTAGAATTGAATTCATTGAGTAAAACGTTCAATATGGCAGGCTGGCGTGTTGGAATGGTGAGTGGCGATGCGGCTTTAATTTCAGCAATTTTAAAAGTAAAAAGCAATATGGATAGCGGCATGTTTTATGCGATTCAAAAAGGAGCAATCGAAGCTTTAAAATCCGGAAAAGATTGGTTTCATGATTTGAATCAAATGTATAGCAAAAGACGGGAATTGGTTTTTCAATTGGCTGATAAATTAGGTTGTACATATGATGCCACAAGTGTTGGATTATTCGTTTGGGCTAAAATTCCAGATAAAGAGAAATCTGCAGAAAGTTTTGTAAACACCTTATTGTTACAAAAAAACTTATTTGTGGTGCCAGGAACAATTTTTGGAACAAATGGAGAAAAATATATACGTTTTTCGCTTTGCGTTTCGGAAGAAAAAATTAAAGAAATATTAAATAAAATATAAAAGGAGTTACCTTTGTAAAACAATTATACTATGGAAATTACAAAAGAACATAAACAATGGTTAGTCGATTTTAATTTAAATCATCCATTAGTTATTGCTGGTCCGTGCAGCGCTGAAACCGAAGAACAAGTATTGAAAATTGCACATGAATTAAAAAATTCTGATGTATCGATTTTTCGTGCGGGAATTTGGAAACCAAGAACGCGTCCGGGCGGATTTGAAGGTGTGGGTGAAATTGGACTAAAATGGTTACAAAAAGCAAAAGCTGAAACCGGTTTGTTAATGGCTACGGAAGTTGCAAATGCACATCACGTAAAGTTAGCT
The DNA here is from genome assembly GCA_040385445.1 of Bacteroidota bacterium. GTDB lineage: Bacteria > Bacteroidota > Bacteroidia > Flavobacteriales > Flavobacteriaceae > Flavobacterium. Next base: position 18,747 of record JAZKHI010000023.1, read on the forward strand.
TTGGAACATGATATTGATGTGTTGTGGATTGGTGCAAGAACAACTGTAAACCCATTCGCGGTTCAAGAAATTGCAGATGCTTTACAAAATACAGATAAAATTGTTTTAGTTAAAAATCCTGTAAACCCCGATTTGTCTTTATGGATTGGTGGTGTGGAACGTTTATATAATGCTGGAATTAAGAAATTAGGAGTCATTCATAGAGGATTTTCAACTTACGAAAAAACAAAATTCCGTAACAATCCAGAATGGCAAATTGCGATTGATTTGCAAAATAAATTTCCAGATTTGCCATTAATTTGTGATCCTTCACATATTACTGGAAAACGTGATATGATTCAAGAAGTTTCTCAACAAGCGTTAGATTTAAATTACGATGGTTTAATTATTGAAACGCATATTGATCCAGATAATGCTTGGAGCGATGCGGCTCAACAAGTTACGCCAGCTACTTTAAAACAAATTTTCATCGATTTGAAAATGAGAAAAGAAACAGATGAAAATGCAGAATGGAACAAAGACATGGCTTTGCAACGTGCTTATATTGATGAATTAGACACGAAATTACTTGAGATTTTAGGAAAACGTATGAAGTTAGCCGAAAAAATCGGACAACTGAAAAAAGAGAAAAACGTAGCGATTTTACAAAACAAACGTTGGAACGAAATTTTAGGTCGTATGATTTTGGATGGAGAAGATAAAGGTTTAAATGAAGAATTTGTATTGAAAATTTACAAAGCCATTCACCAAGAAAGTATCGCGCATCAAGAAAAAATAATTAACAAATAAAATAAGAAATACTATCTTTGTTTCAACTTACGATGAATCAAAATCAATTATCGTAAATCAAAATTAAAAATGACAGGAACTGTTTATAAATCTACCGGAAGTTGGTATTACGTAAAATCTACCGAAAATAAATTTTACAATTGCCGTATCAAGGGTAAATTCCGAATGAAAGGTATCAAAAGTACCAATCCAATTGCGGTTGGTGATGTGGTGGATTTTGATTTGGATGAAACAGTTGATGAAGTAAACGGAATTATCACCAATATTCACGATCGTAAGAATTATATCGTTCGTAAATCGGTAAATTTATCGAAACAAACGCATATTATTGCTTCAAATATTGATATTGGTTTCTTAATTGTAACCATCAATAATCCAATTACTACAACAAGTTTTATCGATAGATTTTTAGTAACTGCCAAAGCATACGGAATTGAAGCCATCCTGATTTTTAATAAAATTGATACTTTTGACGACGCCACTTTAGACGAGCAATTGTATTTGCAACATACTTATCAAGAAATTGGTTATAAATGTTTGCGCGTTTCGGCAACGGATAACAAAGGTGTGGCAGAATTAATGGATTTAATGAAAGGGAAAGTTTCGATGTTTTCTGGCCATTCTGGTGTGGGGAAATCGACATTAGTTAACGCCATTGAACCCACTTTAAATCTGAAAACAAAAGAAATTTCAAATACGCACTCGCAAGGTCAACATACTACCACTTTTGCAGAAATGTTCGATTTGTCTAACGATATTCGAATTATTGACACACCTGGAATTAGAGGTTTCGGAATGGTAGATATGGAAAAACCTGAAGTTTCTGATTATTTTCCTGAATTTTTTGCACTAAAAGGAGATTGTAAATTTAACAATTGTTTACATAAAGAAGAACCACATTGTGCCGTTAAAAAAGCATTGGACGAAGATAAAATTGCTTGGAGCAGATATCAAAGTTATTTAAAAATATTAGAAGGTGACGAAGAGCATTATCGTAATGATATTTATGGCGAAGACCGAATTGCCAGCGATGAAACTAGAAAAAGTTAGTACTACTTTGTCATTACGAGGAACGAAGCAATCCAAAAAATAATAGAATGAGAATAGTTATTCAACGTGTTTCTGAAGCTTCAGTTACTATTGAACAAAAAATAGTTGCAGAAATAAATCAAGGTTTATTGGTTTTAGTAGGAATTGAAGAAGAAGATACAACAGAAGACATCAACTGGTTGGTGACAAAAATTGTAAATCTTCGCATTTTTGCTGATGAAAATGATGTAATGAATCTTTCTGTAAAAGATATTAATGGCGAAATTATTGCCGTGAGTCAATTCACACTTCATGCTTTAACTAAAAAAGGCAACCGTCCAAGTTATATCAAAGCGGCAAAACCAGATACTGCCATTCCATTGTATGAAAAATTCGTACAACAATTAGAAACCGAATTAGGTGCAACAATCCAAACAGGTCAATTTGGTGCAGATATGAAAGTGGCATTAATTAATGACGGACCAGTAACTATAATTGTTGATAGCAAAAATAAAGAGTAGATATGAGAATTGTTTTTTTAGTTGTTTTTTTAGGAATTAATTTTTCTTTTAGTCAAGATATAAAAGTACCCGAAATCACATCATTGCATAAAGAAAATGCCAATACGGTTAAAATTTATGATAATTTAAAAGTAGATTATAAAAGTTTCGACAAAGTAAATGTCTTATATAAATATACCGTTTTGGTTTTAAATGAAGTGGGTTTTAATAATTTGCATTTATCTGAAAACTATAATAAATCAAACAAGATTAAGAAACTTAATGTGACCATTTACAATGCTTTCGGAGATAAAACCAAACAATTTAGTAAGTCAGATTTTAAAGACAGAAGTTTGTTTGATGATGCTACAATATTTTCAGACAATAGAGTTTTGCAATTTGATTATACACCTAATTCATTTCCATTTATATTGGAATACGAGTGCGAATCTGAAAGTATAAATACTGCTTTTTTAAATAGTTGGTCGCCAATTTCTACCTTACATGAAACCATTTTAGAATCTAAATTAGAAATTGTAAAAAATCCTACTTGTGAGGTGCTTGTAAAAGTTCAGAAACTAGATGAATTTAGTATTGAAAAAACGGAGTCGTCAGAAAAAACAATTTATATAGCAAAAAATATTTTGGCAGTAAAACCAGAAGCTTATGCAGATTATTCTAAAGAGTTTCCAGCGGTGAAAATGTATTTAAAAAAGGCTTCATTAGAAGGTTTTGAACTAAATATGAATTCATGGAAAGAATTTGGGAAAATGTACTATGATTATTTTATTAAAAACAACAGTACAATTTCTCAAAAGACAAAATTAAAACTTGATAATATTATTTCGGTAAACGATTCTAAAATCGATAAAATTAAGAAAATATACAAATACGTTCAGGATAATACCAGATATGTAAGTGTACAAGTTGGTGTAGGTGGATGGAAACCAATGGAAGTTTCAGATGTGGAGAAATATGGCTATGGCGATTGTAAAGCGTTGAGTAATTTTACGCGATCAATACTTAAAGCTTATGATATTGAATCGTATTATACCGTTATTTATGGTGGTGATAAAAAGAGTTTCGATGAAGAAATAATTGCTAAACAAAGTAATCATGTTATTTTAACCGTACCACAAAATGAAGATTATATTTTTCTTGAATGTACGAGTCAAACTAATCCATTTGGTTATTTAAGCGATTTTACTTCAAATCGTAATGCGCTTATTATCAAGCCTGAAGGTGCAGAAATTATACACACTACTTTTTATAAAACCGAAGATAATATTCAAATTACTAAATCTAAAATTATGGTTTTGGAAAATGGTAGTATTTTAGGCGATGCAGAAATTAAATCAAAATTTACACAATATGATAATGTGGCGCATTTAGAAAGTAAAAGCCCACAAAACAAAACAGATTACTACAAAAATCATTTCGGACATTTAAATAATCTTGAAGTTTCAAATTTAAAATTGACTAATAATAAAGAAGAATTTTCTTTTACAGAAAATTTTAGTTTTAAAGCACAAAATTATTATGAAAAAGGAATAAATTCAATAGTTTTTCCACTAAATGTTTTGAATAGATTTGCAAATATTCCATATAAATACAGAAATAAAAAGTTTTCTTTTGAAGTTGATTATGGTTTTACAGATACCGATGAAATTGAAATAGTTTTGCCAAAAAATTACAAAATTTCACAGCTTCCAGAAAAAACAATTTTAAAAGAGAAATTTGGTGAGTACGAATCAGAAGTTTTAATGAAAAATGACATAGTGATTTATAAAAGAAAGATTGTTATGAATGACGGTGTTTTTGCCAAAGAAGATTATGAAGCTTTCAGGAAATTTAGAGAACAAATTAGTAAATTAGATAATATTAAAATAATAATTGAAATAAAGTAATATGAAAAAAATAATCTTAGCCTTATTGTTGCCAGTATTGATGTTTTCTCAAAAAAGAGAACTTGGTGAAGTAACTATAAAAGAACTTCAAGAAGCAAAACATCCAATTGATACTTCTGCAGTTGCTGCAGTTTTATTTGAAAAGGGTAAAACAATGTTCTATTATAATGTTGAGAATGGCTTTTCAATTGAAACTGAAGTGGAAGTAAAAATAAAAATTTACAAAAAAGAAGGTTATGATTGGGCTACAAAAAAGGTGATGTATAGTATTGGTAATGGTTCAAATAACGAATCGGTTTCCTTTTCTAAAGCAAATACTTTTAATTTAGTTAATGGAAAAATTGTGAAAACTAAATTAAGTAATGATGGTGAATTTCAAGAAAAAACCAATGAATATTGGGCTACTAAGAAAATTACTATGCCTAACGTAAAAGAAGGTTCAATTATTGAATACAAGTATGTTGTAAAATCTCCATATATTTCTAAAATGGATAATTGGAAATTTCAATCAATAATTCCAGTAAATTATTCAGAATACATGACAGTTATACCGGAATTTTACAACTATAATACCTATTCTAGAGGGTTTCAAAAAATTAACAAACAAGATGAAATTAAACCTAGAAAAATAACATATACCACAGGAAAAGGACAATATGAAACATCAAATGGTGGCCAAATGGATAGTTTTGAATTTAATGAAACTACAACAAAATATTATGTTGAAAATATTCCTTCATTTAAAGCAGAAGCGTTTTCAAATACCATAACAAATTATTTGTCAAGTATCGAATTTGAACTTTCTTCTACGCGATTCCCTAATGATGGAGTAAGACAGCTTTCTCAATCATGGGAAGATGCTACAAAAACAATCTATGAAAATGAATCATTTGGTAAAGAATTAGATAAAAATAATTATTATGAGGAAGATTTAAAAGTTCTTCTAAACGAAAAGTTTGAAACCGATAATGCTAAAATTAATAAGATATATGAGTTTGTAAAAAACAGAATGAAATGGAATGATTTTGTTGGTATTTTTGCAGATAAAGGAGTAAAAAATGCGTATCAAAATAAAACAGGAAATTCTGCAGAAATTAATTTTATATTAATTTCTATGTTAAGATCGGCTGGTTTTACAGCCAATCCAATTTTATTAACAACAAGAGATAAAGCCATAAATTTATTCCCAAGTAGAACAGCATATAATTATGTGATTTGTGGTGTTGAAGTTAATAATGCAGTAATTTTATTGGATGCTACAGATAAAAATGCAACTTTTAATATTCTTCCAATTAGAGATATGAATTACTTAGGAAGAATTATTAGAAAACATGGTAGTTCTGCAGAAATTGATTTATCACCTCTTACTTCTTCTAAAAAAACGATATTGTCTTACGCATCAATTTCTAACGATGGAAAAATTAGCGGAAATATAAAAGAAATTGTTAGTGATACGAGAGCATATATATTCAGAAGAGACAATGGTAAGGTTTCAGAAGAAACCTATTTGGAACAATTTGAAAAAGAAAATCCAGGATTTGAAATTAAGGATTATAAAATTGAGAATAAAGAAAATCTTTTAGAACCTGTAAAAGAAGAGTATAGTTTTGAAGATTCTAAAGAAATTGAAAGTATTGACGGTAAGTATTATTTTAGACCAATGCTTCTTTTTGCTTTAGATAACAATCCATTTAAAGCGGAAAAAAGAGATTATCCAATTGATTTTATTTATCCAACAAGTGATTCGTATACTTTTACGTATACAATTCCTGAAGGTTATGTTGTTGAATCTGTACCTACTAATACAAATATTGCCATGGTTGATAATATCATGAATTTTAAATTTATGGCTGGAATTACTGGAGGTAAAGTACAAATTGTTTGTAATTTAAATACAAATGTAAGTTTTTTAGATGCTGAGTATTATGAAGATTTAAAAGCTTTTTATAATCAAGCATTTTTAAAAATGAACGAGAAAATTATTTTAAAAAAGAAATAATTTATGAAACAATTCCTATCTGTATTTCTGTTAGTGCCAGTATTGTTTTTTGGACAAAAAAGAGAACTTGGTGAAGTAACTATAAACGAACTTCAAGAAACAAGACATCCAAAAGACACATCTGCTGTTGCTGCTGTTTTATTTGAAAAAGGTAAAACGATATTCTATTATAAAGCAGATGATGGTTTTTCTATTGAAACAGAAGTGGAAGTAAAAATAAAAATTTACAAAAAAGAAGGTTATGATTGGGCAACAAAAAGAGTTGCTTACAGTATTGGTAATGGTTCAAATAACGAAATTGTTACTTTTTCTAAAGCAAATACATTCAATTTAGTTAACGGAAAAATTGTAAAAACTAAATTGAGTAATGATGGTGAGTTTCAAGAAAAAAATAATGAATATTGGGCCACTAAAAAAATCACCATGCCTAATGTGAAAGAAGGTTCCATTATAGAATACAAATATGTAGTGAAATCTCCTTTTATTTCTAAATTGGATAACTGGAAATTTCAGTCAACAATTCCAGTAAATTATTCTGAATTTACGGTAGCTATACCAGAATATTTTTACTATAATGTTTATACCAGAGGATATGAAAAGATAAATAAAACAGAAGATTATAAGGTAAGAAGAATTGGATTTACTTCTGAAAATAGCACAATTTCTGAATTGAATTTTAATGAATTAGTTGCAAAATATTACATGGAAAATATTCCTGCATTTAAATCAGAACCCTATTTAAATACAATGGAAAATTACTTATCAAGTGTTGAGTTTGAACTTTCTTCTACTAGATATCCTAATTCAGGGCTAAAACAATATTCTCAATCTTGGGAAGATGTTACAAAAACGATATACAATAATGATGCGTTTGGTAAAGAATTAGACAAAATTAATTATTATGAGGAAGATTTAAAAGTTCTTCTAAATGAAAAGTTTGAAAGTGATAATGCTAAAATTAATAAGATATTTGAGTTTGTAAAAAACAGAATGAAATGGAATGATTTTGTTGGCATATTTACAGATAAAGGCGTGAAAAATGCTTATCAAAATAAAACTGGAAACACTACAGAAATTAATTTCATATTAATTTCTATGTTAAGATCTGCAGGTTTTAGTGCCAATCCAATTTTACTAGCAACAAGAGACAAAGCCTTAAATTTATATCCAAGTAGAACAGCTTATAATTATGTGATTTGTGGTGTTGAAGTTAATAATGCGGTGATTTTATTAGATGCAACAGATAAAAACGCAACTCTTAACATACTGCCAATAAGAGACATAAATTTTTTAGGAAGAATTATCAGAAAACATGGTAGTTCAACGGATGTGAGTTTAACGCCTAAAACACATTCGAAAAAAACAGTATTGTGTTATGCATCAATTTCTAACGATGGGAAAATTAGCGGAAATATAAAAGAAATTGTTACTGATACGAGAGCATATTTATTTAGAAGAAATAATGGTGATACTTCAGAAGAAAACTATTTAGAACAAATCGAAAAACAAAACCCAGGTTTTGAAATTAAAGATTATAAAATTGAGAATAAGGAAAATCTTTTAGAACCTATAAAAGAAGAGTATAGTTTTGAAGATTCTAAAGAAATTGAAAGTATTGATGGGAAGTATTATTTTAAACCCTTGTTGTTTTTTGCTTTAGATAGCAATCCATTTAAAGCGGAAAAAAGAGATTATCCAATTGATTTTATTTTTCCAACTAGTGATTCATATACCTTTACGTATACAATTCCTGAAGGTTATGTTGTAGAATCAGTTCCTATTAATACAAATATTGCTATGGTTGATAATATCATGAGTTTTAAATTTTTAGCAGGGATTACTGGAGGGAAAGTGCAAATTGTTTGTGACTTTAATACCAATGTGAATTTTTTAGAAGCAGAGTATTATGAAGCTTTAAAAGCTTTTTATAATCAAGTATTTCTAAAAATGAACGAAAAAATTATATTAAAAAAGAAATAAAATCATGTCAAATTTCAATCTAAAAAAATTCATAACTAATCTGCTGATTTATGCTGCGATTTTTTCAGTTTTGATGAACTTTATGGAATATCATAATTGGAAAAAATCAATAACTGCAGGATTGTTTTATGGTTTTTTCATGGCGATATTTAATTCTTTTATTTTACCGAAATTAACCAAAAAGAAGTAATTTGATTGCTTCGTAAACTCGCAATGACATGGACATACAAAACGCACAACTAGAAGTTGATAATTGGATAAAAAATCATGGCGTTCGTTATTTTAATGAATTAACCAATATGGCTCAACTTACGGAAGAAGTAGGTGAAGTAGCCCGAATTATCGCACGTCGTTATGGCGAACAATCTGAAAAAGAATCAGATAAAAATAAAGACCTTGGAGAAGAATTGGCCGATGTAGTTTTTGTGGTTTTATGTTTAGCCAATCAAACAGGAATTAATTTACAAGAAGCATTTGATAAGAAACTCGATTTAAAAACCAATCGTGATCATGACCGTCATCAAAATAATGAAAAACTAAAATAAGCATGAGCTGGATTTTACTAATAATTGCCGGTTTATTTGAAGTGGGTTTCGCAACTTGTTTAGGAAAAGCAAAAGAAACCTCAGGTAATGCTTCTTTACTTTGGTATGGCGGATTTTTAATTTGCTTAATAATAAGTATGGTTTTATTAGTGAAAGCCACGAAAGAATTACCAATCGGAACGGCTTATGCTGTTTGGACAGGTATTGGCGCCATTGGAAGTGCAATTATTGGTGTTTTAGTGTTTAATGAACCTGCTACTTTTTGGAGAATATTTTTCATGTTCACCTTAATTACTTCAATTGTAGGTTTAAAATTTGTTTCTCACTAATGAACTTACAACTTAAAAAATCTCAAATCTCAAGTCTGAAATCTGAAATTTCAATAACAGGTTCTAAATCGGAGACCAATCGTTTGTTGTTATTACAAGCTTTGTATCCCAATTTAGTTTTAGAAAATACATCAAATTCTGATGACTCTGAAGTGATGATTAAAGCATTGAAAAGCAAATTATCTCAAATAGATGTGCATCATGCCGGAACTGCTATGCGATTTCTGACCGCTTATTTCGCTATTCAAGAAGGAAGAGAAGTGGTTTTAACGGGTTCTTTTCGTATGAAGGAACGTCCTATTCAAATTTTGGTTGAAACCTTAAATAAGCTTGGTGCAGAGATTTCTTATGTTGAAAATGAAGGCTTTCCGCCGATTAGAATCAACGGAAAAAAAATCACTAAAAATAAAGTTTCATTACCTGCAAATGTGAGTAGTCAGTATATTTCTGCGTTATTGTTAATTGCTCCGAAATTAGAAAATGGATTAGAAGTAACCTTGGAAGGTGCAATCACTTCTGTTCCCTACATCAAAATGACTTTAGCTTTACTAAACGAAATTGGTGTAAAAAATAGTTTTGAAAATAATATCATTATTGTCACATCGAGCGGAGTCGAAATGGCTAATAAAAAAATAATTGTTGAGTCGGATTGGAGTTCGGCATCTTATTGGTTTTCTATCGTAGCTTTATCAGAAATTGGAACAGAAATTATATTGTCAAGTTATAAAGAAAACAGCTTGCAAGGTGATGCTGTTTTAGCTGAAATTTATAGAGGTTTTGGAGTGGAGACTATTTTTCAAAAAAACAAAATGTTGCTTAAAAAATTGGGAAATTTCCAACTTCCAACTTCCAGCCTCCAGCTTAATTTAAATAATTCTCCAGATATCGCTCAAACTATTGCAGTTACTTGTTTCGGATTAGGAATAGGTTGTCATTTAACCGGTTTACATACTTTAAAAATTAAAGAAACAGATAGATTAGAAGCTTTAAAAATTGAATTAATTAAACTTGGTGCGAATATTTCTGTTACAAATGATACATTGACATTATTGTCAACTGAAAATATTAATGAAAACATTACTATTGCTACTTATCAAGATCATCGCATGGCAATGGCATTTGCGCCGCTAGCTTTAAAAGTCCCAATTATCATAGAAAATGCTGAAGTTGTTTCTAAATCGTATCCAACTTTTTGGGAAGATTTAAAAAAATCAAATTTTGTTTTAAAAGAAGTTTAAAATAGGTTTATTGTTAAAAAAGTTAAAGAATTACGCAACTTTTTACGTTATTCAGTATCTTGTAAGAAAATATTACAATGAAGAAATTATACTTTGCATTATTATTGGGGTTTTTTCAATTAAGTTTTTCTCAACTGTCCAATTTTAACTTGCAAGTTACACCTACCAATGAAACGTGTTCAGGAAATGGAACACTTAGTTTTTTTGTGACCAATACAACAGCTGGAGCAACAATTGTTTACAATATTTTCTTGCTACCAAATACAACAACTCCTATTGCAATAACAACTGATTCTTCATTAACAGGTTTGTCTTCAGGAAATTATCAAGTTATTGCCACTCAATCTTTGGGAGCTAATTCCAATTCACAACAACAAAATGTTACCATCACAAATCAAATTCAAAATTTAACTTTTACGATTTCTGATCAAATGGTTAAATGTGGCAATGATGGTGTTTTAACCGCGAATGTTACATCAGGTAATGCCGTTAGTTATCAAATATTAACAGGTCCAGTAACAACACCGATTCAATCGTCAAATGTTTTTTCAAATTTACCGGTTGGAAATTATTCAATTCGTGTATATGACACCTGTGGAAATGCCGTAGTGAATAGCTTTACATTAACTGGAAATTATACACCATTCTTGATTTATTTTGTTGATGAAATTAATTTAACTTGTAACGATATTACTTTAGATGTTTCAACTAATTATTCAAATAGTAATGTTGCTTATCCTTTAAATGTTGAAATTAAAGTGTATCCTCCAAATAATGCTACACCATTAATTTTTCAGCAAACTGTAACATCTTTTAGTGCTCTAGGAATTAAGCAAATTATCCCAAGATATGATGGAAATTATTTTTATGATGTGAAAATAATTGACGGTTGTGGAAATCCTACAGTTTTGAATAATGTTTTCATTAATAATGATTTTGGTTTTTCTGTTATGAACTTGCAAGGTTGTACGCCAAAAATTAAAATTACACCTGTAAATGTTATCTATCCTTATACGATTGAATTCCTTTCAGCGCCAGCAAATTTTGATCCTTATTCATTAAATCCAGGTTTTCCAGGACCATATTCTACACCTTATGTTGAACTATTTGTAATTGAAGGAAATTATACGGTTAAATTGACAGATGCTTGTGGTAAAACCAAAACAGTTAATTTTCAAGTAACAACTCCTGAAACACCAGTGTTAAGTTTAGTTTCTAGTGATGGATGCGGAGGAATTTCGTTTTCAATTAATCAAATTCATAGTGTAACTATTGAGAATGTTACTTTGATTTCTGCTCCTGCTGCATATCAAGGTACTTTGCCTCAAGATTTATCAGCTTTTATTGATGCTTTGGGATTCAATTGGGGTCAGACTGGATTTCCAGTAGGAAGTTATGTGTTCCACATACTTGATTCTTGTGGTGTTTTACATGTAAAAAATGTTACTATTGGAGTTGGGCAAGCTGTTAGTATTAGTGTTGTGAATTATCCGGAGTGTAATTTAGGTTTCGGTTCTGTTTATGTGTATTATAATTCCAACGCTGTTAGTACTGTAAAGATTACTGCTGCACCAAATAATTTCCCATTTCCATTGCCATATGCACTACCAGCAGTTGGTAGCTCTGCTTATGCTTTAATAAATGTGCCGGTAGGAAGTTATTCAATTGAAATGACTTCAACTTGCGGAAATCCACAAACGAATATTTTTAATGTTGAAAGTTATAGCGATAGTAATACTACTTTTGAAATTGAACAATTTTGTAGTTCTTTTAATTTGAAATTTACGCAACAGGGAAATGGATTTGCGCCAACTTATGCGTTGCAAAAATTCAATGAAATTGCAGGTGTTTGGGAACATCCAGTTACTGGTGATCAAATTATAGGGAATCAAATTAATGCAAATAATTTTTATACAATCATACACAATCAATGGAATATAAATTTACAATTTTTAGGAAAATTCAGAATTATTGAAGCTTACAGAACTATTAGTTATGATGTTTGTGTTCGTCCTATTCAAGAATTTGAAGTTTCAGGACAACCAAAAGTTCTCAATCATAATGTTGTAAATTGTGGTAGTGGCACATCTGTTGTTCAATTAAATGCAGTTGGAATTGGGCAATTAATTTACAGAATTACTCAAAAAAATAATTTACCATTTCTTGTAAATAATGGAACAAATAACGTTTTTGTTAATTTAGATCCAGCTATTTATAATTTCCAAATTGAAGACGCTTGTGGTAATATTTTAAATCATCAAATTCAAATTATTACGAGTTTCCCAATTCAAATTGTACCTGATTTATGTGAAAATCAATTGTCTAGTTTATCAGCTGATACCTATAGTTTTTTACAATATGAATGGTGGAAAGATGGAAGCCCTTCGAATATATTAAGTACTACAAGCGTCTTGAGTTTTAATCCTTTTGTAACGTCAACGCATAGTGGTTTATATCATTTAAAAATAACTCACATTGGAAATCCAACTTCGTGTTTAAATGGTGTGATGACTTATACCATTTCTACTCAAGCTACTCCAATGGCTGGATTAGATAAAACAGTGAATTTATGTGGTTTGCAAAATTCCATTACTTTGAATTCGTATCTTTCAGGAACATTCGATTTAAATGGAGTTTGGGAAGAAATAACCATGTCAAATGGTGTGTTGAATAACGGAATTTGGAATGCTTCAACAGTAAATTACGGAGTGTACAAATTTAAATATTTGGTGAATGGTTTTTGCGGAAGTATTGATGAAGCGATTATTACGATACAAATTATTGAAAAACCAGTTTTAAATAGTATGCCGTTATCATATACTGTTTGTTTGAATGATAATTTAGAAATTAATCCTGCTTTAAGTAATCCTAATTATTCATATCAATGGATTGGACCAAATAATTTTACTTCAACCAATTCTGCTTTGCAATTAAATGCTGTTCAAACTGTTTCAAGTGGCCAGTATAGTTTAATTGTTGGAGATAATGGTTGTTTTTCGGATGCATTTAATTTTGTTGTAGACGTTACCAGTTTACCTGATTTTTATGTTAGCGAAATCTGTGAAAACAATATAAAAACTTTAGTTGCGATTCCGGTAAATGGCGTTTTTGACTCTTCTTTAAACTTAAGTTGGACAGGGCCAAATGGTTTTAATAGTTCATCAAATCCTATTCAAATAAATGATGAAGGTGATTACACTTTAACCATTGATAAAAATACTTGCGAAATTTTTAAAGAAGTAACAATTAATAATATTACATGCTCTATTCCAAAAGGAATTTCTCCAAACGGGGATGGCTCGAATGATTTTTTCGATTTATCAGGTTTTGATGTTGAAACGATCAAAATTTTTAACAGATACGGTTTAGAAATATATTCTAAAGAGGGTTATCTAAATGAATGGTATGGACAAGCAAATAATGGAAATCTCTTGCCAGCTGCTACATATTTTTATGCATTAAAATTGAAATCTGGAGAATCAAAAACGGGTTGGATTTATGTGATGAGATAATTTTATTTATCTTTTAATGATTTGAATTCGATCCAAAATACTTTGCGCTTTTTCCTGCGAAACAGGTATATGAATTTTAGTTTCTAATTCTAAACTTCCTCCATCGGATTTGTTATAAGCTACAACTTGCTCAAAATTCACAATATACGATTTGTGAACACGCATAAATCGTGAATCTAAACACAAAATGTCTTCAAAATTTTTCAGGTTTCGACTTACTAAATGTTTGGTCCCGTTATTACAAAAAACTTCTGAATAAGCGCCTTCACCTTTAATATGTGAGATTTTTGTTGTATCAATAAAAATTAAAGTATTCCCAGATGGCACCGCAATTTTTGTTAAACTATCTTGATTAATAGTTTCTTTTAGAAGTTTGTAATTTTCTACTTTTTGTTTCTGCTTTTCTAAGCGAATAATAGCTTCAGTAAGTTGTTCTGGATTTATTGGCTTTAATAAATAATCCACCGCAGAAAATTTAAAAGCTTGAAGCGCATATTCGTTATATGCTGTTGTGAAAATTATAGAAAAATTCACGTCGTTTTCATCAAAAAAATCTAATAATTCTAAACCACTATGACCTGGCATTTCAATATCTAACAAAACCAAATCGGGTTGAAATTTTCGAATGGCTTTTACGCCTTCTGGTAAGTTTTCGCATTCCGAAACCACAGTAATTTGCGGACAATATTCCTGTAAAAGTAAAGCTAATGAAACTCGTGCTCGTTTTTCGTCGTCAATAATTATAGCCTTCATAAATATTTAATAAATTATAGGAATTACAAATACCACAGTTGTTCCTAATGTTTGATTGTTCTGATTTTGCTTGTCAATGTACTCAATTGAAATGTTTTTTTGAGTAAATTGATTCAATAAATTCACTCTATTTTGCATTGCATTTGTCGCAAAAGATTGATGTTTATTGTTTTTTATTTGATTTAATTCATTGCTTTTTTTACGGCCAATTCCATTATCATCAATGCTAATTTTAATTTGATCTGCCACTTTTTCAAAGTAAATTTTTAACTTTTTTTCTTCTGTTTTATGAAGCAATCCGTGCTTTACCGCATTTTCTACAAAAGGTTGTAAAAACATCGATGGAATTTTGATATTGTCAGCATCCACATCAGCATCTGCGATTATTTCGTAATTAAAATCATCATTAAATCGGACTTTTTCAATATCTAAATACAAACTCAACGTTTTAATTTCTTCCGTAATTGAAACCAAATCTTTTTCCGTCATTTCTAAAATTGTTCGTGTTAAAGTAGAAAATTTCGACAAATAATTAACCGCTTGTTTTTTATCATTCGAAAGAATAAATGACTGAATCGTATTTAAAGCATTATAGAAGAAATGCGGATTCATCTGCGATTTTATAGCTTTTAATTTCGATTGATTAAGGTTTTTTTCCAGATTTACTTTTTCTAGTTGCAATTCGTTTTTGCGTTTTAATTTGCGAATTTGCCATTTGTAAAAACTATAAATTAAAACTAAAAATAACATTCCAATTCCAATTAAAAAGAAAGTATTTAGCCAAAATGGTTTTTTGATTTCGAATTGAATGGTTTGTAATTCCGTTTTTTCATTATTGTGATTTATCGCTAAATGAATAATATAATTTCCTGAAGATAAAGAAGATAGTTTTAAATTCTTGTCGTTTTCATCCAAGGTTTTCCATTCTGAATTATTAATTTTATATGAAACGCGATAGTTTTCATTCGGAATAAAAGATAAAACTGAGAAATCAATTGTAATGTCATTTTCTTCTGGATTTAGTTGTTTTAATTGCTCAATTTCTCTTCTTTTTCCATTAATTTGAACTTCATTTATTATCAGTTTTGGTTTCGGATAATTGCCAATTTCGTTACGTTTTTTTATCACAATTCCTTTCGAAGTGGCAAACAAAAGTTGGTTGTTTTTTAAAATCACATCCGTCGCTTCCATGTCATTGCTTAACGACATTACTTTTTGCGTTGAACCAGTTTCAAAATCATATTCATAAACGCTATTTGCGGAGAATAAATAACAAAATTGACTTCTAATAAAAAAGCGATTAAATTTTTCTTTTGTAATAAAATAAGGCAATTTGAAAGGTGATACTTTGTTTTTTGAATCAATAACGAATAATTTTTCTGCTGTCGAAATTCCAACGATTTTATCTTTATATTTTTGAATTTTCGTTAAAAAAAGTGTTTCGTTTTGGTGTTTTAATTCTTTGCTTTTTCCATCTTTTGTAACTGCAATTAACCCATTATTTGTCGCATAATAAATAGTTTTGTTTGTTGCATTATATTCTGTAGACTTTCCGTTGGTATTGATTAATAAAGCGGCTTGATTGAAGCCAGAAAATTCTTTTTTCTTGTTTTTTTCAAAGATGAAATCCCAATTACTTTTCAAATTTTTATCGATATAGAAAATTCCAACCAATCCACTCGCTGCAAATGAAAAATATTTATGATCTACTTTTTTAACATCTTTTATCGCAATTGAAAACTCATTTACAATTTGGTTATTCTTGTTTAAAATATTGAATTTTATAGAGTTAAAAAAAACGTTATTATTTATAGTATCTGCAAAAATTTGACCAATGGAATGATTACTTTCTGTTTCGAATATTTTTTCAGGTTGTAAGGTTTTGCAATTCAGTTTATAGACCAAATCTTTTTCTGAACCGATAAAAATTTCGTTTTTTCCTAAAGCTAAAGATTGTGGTCTAGGTTGTAAATCAATATAATTATTTGCGAAATCTTCAATGAATAAAACACCTTTGTTTAATGTGGAAACCCAATAATTCTGATGCTTATCTTTATAAACAAAAGATATATTTTGATCGGTAAAATAGGTTTTGCTTTTTGTCGTATTTAATTCATTTCTGTAAACGCCATTTGGTGTACAAACCCAAATAGAATTATCTGTAATAGCTGTGTTCTGAATGAAATTCGTGGCATTATTTAATTTTGATTTTAAAAATTTGCCGTCTTCAAAACTATAATAAGTGCTATTAGATTTCGAATTAATAATTAATTTATTATTCCAAGTGTTTATTAAAGGAGTGATTAAATTTTCGTAAAACGTTTTGGGTAAAGAATATTTTTTAATGGAGTTTTTACTTCCAAGTTCATATAAAAAATTGCCTAAAACATAGAAATTATCTTTAGTTGCATAACAAAATCGAATTTCATTATCTGTAATGTAATGTTTGAATTTGAGTTGTAACGTTTTTAAATCGTAAACTAAAACAGCATTTAGTTGAATAAGAAATAATTCGTTTTTAATGATTCCAAATCTGAAATAACCTAATGAACTGGGTTGTTTCAAGGCTTTGATGCTTTCTTTTTCTACATAATATAAATAGCCGTCAAAATTAGAATACCAAATTCTTCCAAAAGCATCTTCAGTTATACATGAACCTGATTTAGAAGTTTGAAAATCAGCCGTAAAAACTTTTGTATTATTTCCATCAAATCGACACAAACCTTTACCAGTTGCAAACCACATAAATCCTTTACTATCTTGAAATACATCATAAACACTATTTGATGGAAGTCCAGAAGTTTTATCAATAGTTATGCTATACGGATTTTGACCGAAGCCGAAATTCGTAATAAATAAAAATAGTGAAAGTATAAGTATTCGCAAGAATTCTGATTTTAAACAAATGTAACAAATACAAAATTAATGGAAGTGTTGAGTTTATGAAACTACCTTTTTAATTTACGTAATCTTATTTGGTAAACTGAAAAGTCATTTTTGTAAACTGACCTATTTTATAGCGGGTTAAGTAAAATACTTTTGAAGCATTAACTAAAAATATAATTATGAAAAAAGTATTATTAATAGCATTAACAATTTTTAGCGTAAACATGTATTCACAATGTTGGGTAGATGTTGCAAGTGGTTATAATCATTCTCTTGGAGTTAAATCTGATGGTTCACTTTGGGCTTGGGGATCTAATTATTTTGGGGAGTTAGGTCAAGGTTATTCTTCCTATGCAAATGTTACTTCACCTATTCGAGTTGGGACGGCTACAAATTGGAGTAAAGTTTCAGTTGGAGGAAGGCATTCTGTTGCAATTAAAACCGATGGTTCTTTGTGGGCTTGGGGAGGAAATCAATATGGTCAATTAGGAGATGGAACCAATGTAAATAAATACTCACCAGTTCAAATTGGCTCAAGTTATAATTGGTCAGTTATTGAATGTGGTTTAGAATTCACAGCTGCATTAAAGACTTCAGGTGATTTTAATTCATGGGGAAGAAATAATAGCGGACAATTAGGGATAGGTTCGACAGTAGATACGAATGCTCCAAGATCTTTTGACGGACCACATTTCGATAGACTTTCTGTAGGGAATAATCATTGTGCTGGTATTCAATACTTATCAGGTGGAGCTTGGGTATATACTTGGGGTAATAATGCTTATGGACAATTAGGGAGAGGAATAGGTGCAAATGTGCTTGGAATATCACAGATTTCCTTAGATCCTTATGCTGGAGTTGTTTGTGGTGATGGTCATACACTTTTCTTAAAGCCAAATGGGACAGTTATTGCAAGAGGGAAAAATACTACGGGACAATTAGGTTATAATTCAATATCAAATTTTATTGGGCCTATTAATTATACTTCTTCTGGAGAATTAATACCAGGAACTGGATTTACAATGTCTCAAGGCGTGAGTTCTGGAAATGGATTTACGGCAATTTTTAAAGGAACTAAATTATGGACTTGGGGTAATAATGCGCAAGGTCAGTTAGGAAAAGGAACCACAACAAACGTTAACTATCCCACTGGAATGGATGGGTTTAGTAGTTGGAGAAAAGTATCTGCAAAAGGAAATAGCGTTTTGGCAATTAAAAACGATGGGTCTTTATGGGCTTGGGGTGATAATTCTGTTGGACAGTTAGGAGATGGAACCACAACAAATCGTTTACAACCTACAAATATAAAAATTGCACCAACTTTTGCTTCTATAGACCCAGCAACTATCGGGACAAGTTTGACGGCTTTACCTACAACTTCATTAAATGGAATTACTGGAACATGGTCACCTGCTTTAAATAATACAGTTACTACAACATATACTTTTACACCAACTGAAAGTAATTGCGTTAAAAATGCAACCATAACTATATATGTAAACGACCCAATAAACCCAAATGGTGATGAGTTAAAATATGTTGCTTCTAAAGACAATTCTGCTTCTGTTCTTTCAAATTTTCAAGTATTTCCAAATCCAGTAAATGATATTTTAAATATTGAAACTACTTTGGATTTACAATCTGTTGAAATTTATTCTATTCAAGGGCAAAAAGTTTTGTTTTCCCAACAAAAACAAGTTAATGTGTCTGATTTGTCTGCAGGAATTTATTTTGTAAGAATTCAAGATGAAAAGAATAACATAGCAACTAAAAGAATCATAATTGAGTAATAATGAAGTTCCATAAACTAAATTTAGACGATTATAGATTAGAGATTTTACTCTTTCTATTATACACATCCATTTTTGTTGTATTATTTCATTGTATATATTAAATCTAAGAGCACTCACAAAGTGCTCTTTCTGTTTTAATGTTTCGTAAACGGAAAACCATGTTTGGTAAACTTGACCAAAATCTAATGTAATTCTGTACTTAGTTTTGTTTGAAACTTTAAAAAATCAAAAATTATGAAAACAAGATTACTATTATTTTTAATGACATTTTCATTTGCCAATGCTCAAATCAATGTAGCAGAAGGTTTTGAATCGGGAGCTTTGCCTACAGGTTGGGGTTCTTTAGGATTTAGCTTTAATAATAGTTTGTTTTGTAATGGAACTAAATCAATGACTGGTCCATTATATAATGCAAATCCTTCACTTACGTTAACAACTTCTAGTTATATTTCAGACGGTAATATTACTAAGGTTTCAATAAATTATAAAAGATCTGTAGGTACGTTTACAGGAAATATAAAAATATTTTATGAAGTAAATGGAAATAATACTTGGAACCAAATAGCGTCTGCAACATATTTTGAAGCAAATAATTGTGGGAATTTAGAAGGAATAATAGCGCTTGGAGTAATACCTGCAGGGGATTCTGTAAGATTTAGAGTTCAAGGGAGTTGGGTAAGTGGTAGTACTACATTATTAATTGATGATTTTAGTGCTATTCAAAGTGCTAGTTTTCTAAATGACTTTACTACAGAATACAATTTCGATAATACTCGTAATAATACTTTAGGAACAAATCCATTTACTTCTGCTAATACATCATTTGTAACAGATAGAAATGGGAATCCAAATAGTGCGATGCAAATTATGGCGGGAACAGCTGGCTCATCTGCAACAATGAATATTGGTGGCGGATTAATTCCTACTGGTTCTCAAGTAAGAACAGTTTCTTTATGGTATAAAATGAGTTTAATTAATCCTTTAAGTTACACAGGTGTTTTTGCTTATGGAGTTCAATCTAATAATCAAATGTTTGGAGTTTATTTAAGTGGAATGGGTAATCACTATTTTCAAAATCATACTGGAGATTATGCTTTTAGTGGAAATACAACTTATTCTGATGTGTGGAGACATTTGGTAGTAACTTATGATAGTAATAATGTTAAAATGTATATTGATGGGAATTTAATTCAAACACGAACTTATTCTTTAAATACAGGAAATTCGGATTTCTTTTTAGCAAATAACTCATTAACTAATACAATAATCGATGATTTGAAAATTTATAAATTTGCATTGACTCAACAACAAGTTACAAATTTATATACTAATAATATGCTAACTTCTGAAAACTTCCACACAAATAATTTAGAAGTAGGTTTATATCCAAATCCAGTAAATGATCTTTTAAATATTGATACGAAAGAGGAAATTTTATCTATAGAAGTATATAGTTTACAAGGTCAGAAAGTACTTTCGTCAAAACAGAACAGAATCAATGTTGCTGAATTGCCAGCAGGAATTTATTTAGTAAGAATTGAAGATATAAATAAGAATATCGCAACAAAGAAAATCTTAAAAAATTAGTTTAGTTTAATTAGTTGGAATAAAAAAGGGTTGACAATTGTCAACCCTTTTTTATTTATCGTCTTCCAAATACATTTTTCGTACGCGTTTGAACAATTCACTTGAGTAAACGAAATCAGTTACTGCAGCATTGTCGGTTTTGAAAATTTCTTTATTAGTGCCTTCCCATTCTAATAAACCGTTTTTTAAGAAAATAATTTTCTCGCCAATTTCCATTACCGAGTTCATATCGTGCGTGTTAATAACAGTAGTGATATTGTATTCTTTAGTGATTTCTTGAATTAAGTTGTCGATAACAATTGCTGTTTTTGGATCTAAACCAGAATTCGGTTCATCACAAAATAAATATTTCGGATTGTTTACAATTGCTCTAGCAATGGCTACACGTTTTTGCATTCCACCTGAAATTTCAGAAGGTTTTTTATGATTGGCATTAATTAAGTTCACTCTGTCAATCACAAAATTGACACGTTCTTTAATTTCTGCTGGAGTTTTATTGGTAAACATTTTTAGAGGAAAACCAATATTTTCTTCAACCGTCATACTGTCAAACAAAGCACTTCCTTGAAAAACCATACCAATTTCGGTACGAATATCACGTTTTTCATCTTTATTCATATCTTCATAAATTCTTCCATCAAAAGAAATATGACCGCTATCAATATGATGAACACCAAGTAAAGATTTAATAAAAACCGTTTTTCCAGAACCACTTTGACCAATTACTAAACTTGTTTTTCCAGCTTCAAAATGAGTAGAAACACCTTTTAAAACCATTTGGTCTCCAAAGCTTTTTTTTATGTCGTGAACTTCAATCATTAGCTTAAAAGTAATTGAGTTAAAATATAATTCATCAAAATAATCACTACCGATGTCCATACAAATGAAACTGTACTTGCTTTACCAACTTCTAAAGCGCCACCTTTCATGAAGAAACCATGAAACGAAGGGATTGTAGCTAATAAAAACGCAAAAACTAATGTTTTGATAAAGGCATACGCAATATGAAAAGGAATAAAATCATTTTGAATTCCTGTAATAAATTCTTGACTGGTTGTAAAACCTCCATAAACTCCCGCTAAATATCCACCAAATATTCCTAAAAACATGGCAATTCCAATTACGAATGGATACAAAGTTGCAGCCACCATTTTAGGAAAAACTAAGTAATTTAATGCATTTACACCCATTACTTCTAACGCTTCAATTTGCTCTGTAACACGCATAGAACCAATACTTGATGTAATGAACGAACCCATTTTTCCCGCCATAATGATAGAAATAAATGTTGGAGCAAATTCTAAAACGATAGATTGTCTGGTTGCGAAACCAATTAAGTATTTTGGGATTAACGGATTGGTTAAATTTAATGCGGTTTGAATGGCCACAACACCACCAACAAAAAACGAAATGAAACACACAATTCCAAGAGAATCAATGATTAAATCGTCAATTTCTTTAAAGATAAGTTGTTTCATCACACTCCATTTTACTGGACGATTGAAAACGTCTTTCAGCATAATGAAATAGCGACCAATTTGCGATAAATATCTAATGAGCATCATTTTTTAGTGTCTGTTTTCAGATTAGAGTATGCAGTAAAAATACTATTTTTTGTTTGAATTTTGCTTTATAAATTTAAAACAACTTCGCTTTCATTTTTTTCCAACGGTAATTTCTAATCCATTTCGCTTGTTCAGTTGTAACAAATAATTGTTTTCCTGAAGTTTTGGCTTTCCAAAAACCCATAATATAATCGATAAACAATAAAGGTTTTCCTTTTCTGCTAGCTAGTTTTAATGATGCAATTGCGGTGATGAAAAAACCATAACCTAAACTGTAAAAAGCTTCACCTTGTTTGTAACGCGCGGCTTTGTTATAACTTGCTCCAGTTGGTTTTAAGTGTTTTACGTGTAAACTTTCATCGGTAATAACTTTCCAATTATAGAATTTACATAATAATTCGTCAACGGTGTCCCAACCCATTGCAGGTTTTAAGCCGCCAATTTGTTTGTATGTTTCTTTTCTATAAGCTTTTAAAGCGCCACGAATATGGTCTTTATCGGTTAAGTTTTCTAAAACCCAATCACCATTTTTTTCGATGTAACAAAATCCTCCAGCCATTCCAATTGTTGAATCAGACTGGAAATGTTTTATGATTGTTTCGAAATAATTTTTTGGAAAAATTAAATCAGCATCTACTTTTACGATGATGTCGTAATTGTCGTCAATGTGTTTTTCTCCTTCGTGAAAAGCTTGAATTACTTTACTTCCCGGAAGATGAATCGCATCAGATTTTTTATTTACCAAAGTAATAAACGGAAATTTTTCTGAAAATGAAGTTACAATTTCCGCTGTGCTATCTGTAGAACTATCATTCACCACAATAATTTTCGATGGCAAAACAGTTTGTTCTACCAATGATTGCAAAGTAATAGCCATAAAAGCTTCTTCGTTATATGCAGGAATGATAATGTAATATTTCATCAGAATGATTACTATTTGTTAGTTACTCTTTCCGCGTAAACCAAATAATATCTCGGTGTAAACCATCTCAATAACGGACGGAAACCTATTTTTTTAACTGGATGTGTAAATTTCACACTATCTATAATTTTGAATCCCGTTTTTTCTAATAACCAATCCAATTGCCAATCTTCAAATTCATGATAATGTCTGTCCCATTTGTCGGTTTTACTTCTGTATGCCGATGAAAACCATAAACGTAACGGAATAGAAATTAAAACTTTATCACATTTTACGTTTTCTAAAATAGTGTACGGATTTAGTAAGTGTTCGAAAATTTCAAAACCAGTAAAAACATCATAATTTTCTTCGCGTAAAGCGTTCTGATTCGCATCTAAATCTTCACCTTTCGTATTAATTACTTTATAGTCATTTTCTACCATAATTTTCGAAAACGGATTTGGAACACCTAAATCGAAAATCGTTTCAGAAGTTGAGATGTGTTTTTTTAAAAAATCTAAAGTAATGTTGAAGCGCTTGCTAGGATATGTTTTTTCGTACATTTTCGTATATTTCGATGAACAAAGATAATTATATTTTAAAAAATAGAAACTAAAAATGCACTTTTAGAAATTAAGTGTAGAAGATTCACTCGAAACTTAATATTTTTGAATAATGAAAAAAATATATTTATTTCTGTTTTTTACTTTTCAATGGCTATTCGCGCAGCAACCTTCTCATTTAATGTTGGGTGAGGAAGAATTAGCTGGTGTAAATATTTATTCTATTATTCAAGATAAGGATCAATCTATAGTGATGTCTACAAACAATGGTTTGTACAGATATAATAGTTTGAATTTTGAAGCACTTGATGTGAAGGCGAGTAGTGATCAATCGTTGTTTGGATTGGTGAAAAACTCAAAGAACGTTATGTTTTGCTACAATTTAATTGGTGAAATTTTCTTCATCAAGAACAATAAACTACATCTGTTTTATAAGGTTCCGAAAGAATATTTAACCAGTGTGATTCAATTGCAAATTGATGTGGATGACAATGTTTTAATTTCTTGTAAGCATATTTTAAAAATCGATTCAAAGAAAAAAGTATCTAAGATTTATACGTTTAAAAGTGCTGAAACCTCTAATTTAGTTAAAAGTAACGATGGGAAATTACTTTTTTCAGACAATAAAGAGCTTCTTTTTATTCAAAACAATCAGATTAAAAAGTATTTCACTTATCCGAAAGTAATTAATAACATAATTAAACCTATAATTTCCAATAACAATAAAGTTAGTTTTTTATTCAATACAACTACTCAAGGTTTTAAAATCGAGCAAAATAAAATTAAAAATATTAGTTATAAAACGCCGAAAGATTCGTCTGTATCATATAATTATCATTGTTCTCAAAAAAAACCTTTAATTTGGTTTCCAACTTCAAAAAATGGGGTGTATGTGTTTCATTATAACGGACAACCTCAATTTCAAAATCAATTGCTTTTTAAAGATTATTTTATTTCTTCTTTTTTGGAAGATGCCGAAGGTAATATTTGGTTGCCGACTTTTGGAAAAGGTATCATTTTTATTCCCAATTTGAATGTTATCGATTATACGAATGTGGATGTCATAAAAAATGATGATCTTTTTAAGATTACTAAAAAAGAAGATGAAATTTATTTTGGTGGATCTCGCGGAACTATTTATCAACTGAAAGAGAATCAGATGCGTATAATGAGAACTGGTGATAAAAAAATTGAGTTTTTAAAGTTTATACCTTTTTCCAATCATTTTTATGTGAACGGAAAAGTGTATGATGGTTTACTGAAAATAGAACTAAAAGATCAATTGTATAATAAATACGATTTATTTCAACGAAGTAGTCTTTCCAAAAAATGGTATACTACGCGTGATGGTTTGTATTTTATGAATCCGAACGATTTGTTACCAGTTAAAACGAATTATCATCTGAGAAGTTATGCCGTTTTAGAAGATGAGAAAAGCCAAACTATTTGGTTGGCAGCTTCCACAGGAGTTGAACTTATTAAAGGGAATGTTTCTAAAAAATTGACATATCAAAATAAACCAATTTTCGCTTCCAAAATTGTTCAAGTTAATAATCAGATTTGGTTGGCTACTACTACGGGCATAATGATCTATGGAAATAATACTTTGCAACAAGTCATTTCTTCCAAAAACGGACTTTTATCTGACAAACCACTAAAAATAATTGTTGATGCGGATTTTGTATATATTTCTTCAAATCAAGGGATTCAGCAATATGATTTAACCACCAAACAATTCAAAAATTTCACAAAATCAGAAGGTTTGTTGTCTAATGCAATTTTCGATTTTGAAGTCATGAAGCAATGGGTTTATGTGATTACAGCTAAAGGATTGCAGAAATTTTCGTTCGCAAGTTTAAACACTTCTGAAAGTAAATTACCAAAAATTTCGTTTTCAAAGATTATCGTAAATGGAGAAATCAAGAATAAAAATCAAACTACTTTTAAACCTGAAGAAAACACTTTTGAAATTCAAGTAAATGCTATTTCACATCGATACAGAAATCAGTTAAAATATCGCTATCAATTGTTGGGATACGATAAAAAATGGTATGAAAGTTCATTTGATAATCCCATAAGATATTCAAAATTGCCAGACGGAACCTATACGCTACAAGTCAAATCGGTTTATAATAATCAGGTTTCAAATCATATTAGTACGTTTACTTTTACAATTCAAAGTGTGTTTTGGAAAACAAAATGGTTTATTATCGGGTTCATTTTATTTTTAGCAATTATAATTTATGTCATCTATTTTTTCCGATTGAAGTATTTGTTAAATCAAAAAAATAAAGAAATTGAGAAGCAAAAACTGATTCAGGAAATTAATAAGTCTAAATTGGTGGCGATTAAGTCGCAAATGAATCCGCACTTTATTTTCAATGCATTAAACAGTATTCAAGAGTTTATTATGTTGAATAAAAAGGAATTAGCTTCCAATTATTTAGCTGACTTTGCAGATTTAATGCGAAGTTATTTACAGCACAGTCAAGAAGATGAAGTTACTATAAAAGAAGAGTTAGATGCTTTAGAATTGTATTTGAAATTAGAAAAAATTAGATTTGATGACGATTTTGAGTATCATATCGATTGTGATGAAAATATAGTTAAAGAAGAGGTTTTTATTCCTTCGTTTTTAATTCAACCTTTTGTTGAGAATGCTATTAAACATGGGCTTCTGCATAAAAGTGGTAACAAGTTTTTAGAAGTTAAAATAAAGAAAAATTCCGCTCATTCTATATCTTGTCAAATTTTAGATAATGGAATTGGTCGTGACGCGAGTGCTATATTAAATCAGAAAAGAAAACACCAATCTTTTGCCACACAAGCCAATCAAAAACGATTTGAAATTTTAAATCAAAGTTCCAAAGATAAAATTGAGTTACTAATCGAAGATTTATTTGATGAGAATAATCGAAGTATTGGTACGAAAGTAATTTTAATAATTCCTATAATCGAAAAGTAATGAAAGTATTAATTATAGATGATGAAAACAAAGCACGTTCCTTACTAAAAACAATTATAAGCGAATGTTGCCCAGAAATTAGAGAAATTGAAGAAGCTTCTAATTTATTGAATGGTGTGTCGATTTTAAAATCGAAAGCTATCGATATTTTATTTTTAGATATCGAAATGCCACAACATTCAGGTTTAGAACTTTTCGATTTTATAGATGTTAATAACGTAAATTTCGAAATTATTTTCACTACAGCTTATAGTGAATATGCCATAAAAGCATTTGAATTTTCAGCAATTGATTATTTACTAAAACCTTTAAGGCCAAATAAAGTTAAAGAAGCGATAGAAAAAGCACAAAAATCTTTGCAACAAAATCAAGTACAACAACGTTTGTTAGAATTGAAAAATTCGTTGTCTTCCGATAAATTTAGCAAATTAGCTTTGCCTGTTGAAGATGGTGTTTTGTTTGTGAAATTAGAAGAAATTTTCTTGTTAGAAGCTGACGGAATGTATACGAATTTCCATTTAACAAAAAACAGAAAAATACTAATTAGTAAACCCATGAAATATTTTTCTGACTTATTAGAAAGTAAAGAATTGTTTTATAAACCACATCGTTCTTATTTGGTTAACTTAAAGTATCTTCAAAAAGTGGTTAAAAAAGAAGGAACCTATTTAGAAATGGAAAATGAAATGCGAATTCCAGTTTCCAAAGAAAAGAAAGAAGAACTCATTCTTTTACTTCAAGATTTGCAATAAATATTTTCAGAAATTGAGAATGACCGTTTAGAAGTTCGGATTAAAAAACAATAATTAACCGTGTTAATTTTGACTCAATAAATTAAAAAACTTTAATTATGAGAACAAAATTATTTTTATTATTTACTTTGTTTACTTTACAAAGTAATGCACAATGTTGGAGCAAAATTTCTTCCGGGGCTTATCATACAATTGCCATTGCAAATAATGGAACATTGTGGGCTTGGGGGTATAATAATACCAGTCAGGTTGGAAATGGAAATACTATAAATCAAAATATTCCAGTACAAATAGGTTCAGATACAGATTGGATTTTTGTTGGTGCTGGATATTATCATTCTCTTGCTATAAAATCTGATGGAACATTATGGGGTTGGGGAGACAATGCAGATAAAAAAATAATTAACACATCTGCTTTAACACTTACAGTTCCAACTCAAATAGGAACTGCAACAAATTGGGCAACAGTTTCTGGAGGAGAAAATTTTTCAGTTGGTATAAAAACTGATGGTACACTTTGGGCTTGGGGAAGCGACGCGAATGGACAAATGGGCGATGGTCCAACGATATTATCCAATACGGCTCCAACACAAATAGGAACTGCAACGAATTGGTCTAAAGTTGATGCAGGTAGATATCATGTAATTGCTCTAAGTACAGCTGGCGCGGTTTACACTTGGGGTAGTAATGGATATGGACAAATTGGAAATGGAAACTCAACATTAGCAACATCTCCATATTATATTTCTGGAACTTCAGGTGTTTTAAAGATTGATGCAAATGCAACAGGTTCTTTGATTATTCTTAGTGATAATTCCTTGTGGACAACTGGGAACGTTGCATTCTCTACAGGGTATAATTTCACAAAATTTCAAACAGCTAATAATTGGGCTAATGTAAATGCAGGAAATAATCATGTAATTGCCACAAAAACAGATGGAACTTTATGGGCTTGGGGAAATAATACACTATTTCAATGCTCCAACACAACAATAAATGCATACAATAATCCAAATCAAGTAGCAGGTTCTAATTATTCTCAATATTTAGCAACAAATGTATATAGTTCATTAGCTTTAAAAACGGATGGGAGTTTATATACATTTGGTCAAAATCATGTTGGACAATTAGCATTAGGGAATTTAAATAATTCAATAGTATCGTTAGTTAATTGTCCAACAATATTGTCAAATGAAGATTTTGAAATTAAAAATTCAGTTGCATTATATCCCAATCCAGTTAAAAATATTTTAAATATTTCGCTAGAAAATAATTTAGAAATTCAAAAAGTTATGATTTATGATATTACTGGAAAGCTAGTTAAATTTCAAGAAGGAAATATAACTTCAATTTCTGTGGAAGATTTAAAATCAGGATTCTATCTTTTAGAAGTAACTATTGATGGAAAAAAAGAAGTTAAGAAGTTTATTAAGCAATAATAATTTATTTGAAAGCATTAAAAAAAGCATCTCGTTTTTGAGATGCTTTTTTTGTTTTTTCGTACATTTCGTAATTGAAATTAATTTATGCAAATATGATTAAATAGTTGTATTTTTGATTTACTTATCCACAACAATCTCTTCTAAATTATTTAATTATGAAATATTTTAATCTCTTATTGTTTGTTACTTTTCTTTCTTTTTCGCAAAATAAAACCATTATTAAGTGTGGAAAATTAGCCGATGTTAAAACTGGTAAAATCTTAGAAAATCAGACCATAATAATTTTAGATAATAAAATTGAAAAGATTGTTTCTGGTAATTACACTCCTCAAACTACTGATGTTTTTTATGATTTATCAAATTATACGGTAATGCCTGGTTTAATTGATATGCACGTACATGTGGAACATCAAACAAGTGCAAAACAATATTTAGAAGAATTTACTTTAAACGAAGCAGATGTGGCGTTTAGAGCGGTTGGTTATGCAAAAACGACTCTGAAAAGTGGTTTTACTTCTGTCCGAGATTTAGGCGGAACTGGCGTAAATATTTCTTTAAGAAATGCAATTGATGCAGGTTTAGTTGAAGGTCCACGAATTTTTACTGCTGGAAAATCTATTGCTTCCACTGGAGGTCATGCCGATCCAACAAATGGTTATAGAAGCGATTTAATGGGAAATCCTGGACCTGAAGATGGTGTTGCAAATGGAATTGATGAATGTAGAAAAGCGGTGCGACAAAGATATAAAGATGGTTCAGATTGTATTAAGATTACGGCATCTGGTGGTGTTTTAAGTGTGGCGAAAAGTGGCGAAAATTCACAATTTACAATAGAAGAAATTCAAACAATAGTTGCCACGGCTAAAGATTATGGTTTTAAAGTAGCTGCGCATTGTCATGGTGAAGAAGCTATGAAAAGAGCGGTTTTAGGTGGTGTGCATTCTATTGAACATGGAACATACATGAGTGATGAAGTGATGCAATTAATGAAAGAACGTGGAACATATTTAGTGCCAACAATTGCTGCAGGTAAAGCAGTTGGTGCTTTCGCAAAAAAACCAAATTACTATCCTGATGTTGTCGTGCCAAAAGCATTAGCCATCGGTCCGAAAATACAAGGAACATTCGCAAAAGCCTATAAATCTGGAGTGAAAATCGCATTTGGAACAGACGCAGGTGTGTATGAACATGGCGAAAACTGGAAAGAATTCATTTACATGAATGAAGTAGGAATGCCTTTTATGGAAATATTAAAAACAGCAACGCTTAATGCTGCAGATTTGTTAGGGCAATCAGACAAATTAGGAACTTTAGAAGCAGGTAAATTCGCTGATATTATTGCAGTTGATGGAAATCCAGAAAAAGACATTAACGTTATGGGTAAAGTCGTTTTTGTGATGAAAGACGGTAAAGTTTTTAAGAAATAAATTATACTTTATACACAATCGCATTAATATTCATTCCTGCTCCAACTGAAGCAAAAATGATAATATCGCCTTTGTTTAATTCTTGATTTTCTATTTTTCCATTCACAATTAAATCATATAAAGTTGGAACAGTCGCTACGCTAGAATTTCCTAGTTTGTGAATGCTCATTGGCATCACACCTTCTGGTGGAGATTGGTTATATAGTTTGAAAAAACGATGAATAATAGCTTCGTCCATTTTTTCATTGGCTTGATGAATCAATACTTTTTTGACATCAGAAATTTCGTAACCACTTTTTTCTAAACATAATTTCATGGCTTTTGGAACATTGCTTAAGGCGAATTCATAAATTTTTCGACCGTGCATTTTGATGTATCTCACATCTTCGTCTAAATTTTTATTAAATGAATTTCCGAAAAACAAATAATCTGCTTCGTCTGTTGCGTAAGTCGCAGAAGCATGACTGATAATTCCGCCTTCTTCTTCTGTAGCTTCAATAACTGTAGCACCAGCTCCGTCAGAATAAATCATAGAATCTCTATCGTGAATATCAACCACTCTTGATAACGTTTCGGCACCAATAACCAAACATTTTTTTGCCATTCCGGCTTTAATGTAAGCTTGCGCTTGAATGACACCTTCTACCCAACCCGGACAACCAAAAAGCATATCATAAGCCACACAATATGGATTTGTAATACGTAATTTTTGTTTCACACGAGAAGCTAAAGTTGGCACCGCATCAGCCTGAATTGCATCATGCTTAACGTTTCCAAAATTATGTGCGAAAATGATATAATCTAAAGTTTCAGGATCAATTTTTGCAGCTTCAATAGCACGTTGCGCAGCAATTAGAGCAATATCAGAAGTTACTAAATCATTACTAACATATCTGCGTTCTTGAATTCCAGTAATTTCTAAAAATTTTTCTGCAACTACTTCATTTGAGTAAGGGAAAACCGAACCATCTTCATTTAAAAAAGAATGCTTTGCGAAATCTAAATTGGTAACTTTTTCTGTAGGTATGTAGCTTCCTGAGCCTGTAATTTTGATATTCATTTCGGGTAATTTTAATCTAAAATACTAAAACGAAAACCATAAATGGTTTAACATGTTATAAATTAAAAAATTATTATGAAATTGTTAATATTTCTCTGTTTTTTTATTGATATCCGAATTTATGTAAACTTTATTTGCATTACTGTCGCCATATTTAAGGCGTTTGTTTTCATTTGCTCGGCCATTTTTCCTTCAAAATAAGTATCAATGGTTTCGTAAAAATGATGTAACCAAATCGTGTAATGTTCTTTTGTGAAAGGATGTTTTTCATGTACATCTTTATGTATTTGAAACATGTTGTTACTATAACCACCTTTTAAAAATAAAGATTGTTCCCAAAAAGTAGCTAAAATATCTAAATGATGTTCTAAATGCTGGTCAACCTGTGTTATTTTGGTAAAGAAGAAGCTAATTTGCTCATCGGATAGTAGTTTTTTGTAAAACTCTTCTAGGATAAGTAAAATGTCTTCTCGTGTTTCAATGTCTTTCATTGTATTTGTTTTTCTAAATTCAAATTTACAATAATACTTCTGGTAGATATAGATATTTATCATGTTTCAAAAAAAAATCTCAAATTCACTAAATTGGAATTTGAGATTTTTTAGTTATTTTTTTTTAGACTTCGTAAATCATAAATCTAAAATCGTAGATCAATATTACATGTAAGCCTCAATAGGAGCACAGCTACAAACTAAGTTTCTATCTCCATATGCTTCGTCAACACGACGAACTGATGGCCAGAATTTGTTTTCAGCAATATACTCTAATGGGAAAGCTGCATTTTCTCTTGTGTATGGGAAAACCCATTCGTCAGAAGTAACCATTGCTAATGTATGAGGTGCATTTTTCAAGATATTTTGAACGTCATCTTTAGTTGAAGCTTCAATTTCTTTACGAATTGAAATCATCGCATCACAGAAACGATCTAATTCTGGTAAATCTTCAGATTCAGTTGGTTCAACCATTAATGTTCCAGCTACTGGGAAAGAAACCGTTGGAGCGTGGAAACCATAATCCATTAAACGTTTTGCGATATCTGTTACTTTAATTCCGTTGTCTTCAAAAGCACGACAATCTAAAATCATTTCGTGAGCCGCTCTTCCCATTTCTCCAGAATATAAAATTGGATAATGAGCTTCTAAACGCGCTTTCATATAATTCGCATTTATAATAGCATGCTTAGTAGATTGCGTTAAACCTTCAGCGCCTAACATACAGATGTATCCGTAAGAAATTAAACAAACTAAAGCAGAACCATAAGGAGCAGATGAAATAGCCGTAATTGCTTGATCGCCACCTACTTTAATTACTGGGTTTGTTGGTAAGAATGGAACTAATTTATCGTTCACACAAATTGGTCCAACACCTGGTCCACCACCACCATGAGGAATAGCGAACGTTTTGTGTAAGTTCAAGTGACAAACATCAGCGCCAATTGTAGCAGGATTTGTTAATCCAACTTGCGCATTCATATTTGCACCATCCATATATACTAATCCACCATTTTCGTGAATTAATTGTGTAACTTCAATAATTGAAGATTCGTAAACACCATGAGTTGATGGATAAGTTACCATTAAAGCAGATAAATTATCTTTATGTAAAATAGCTTTTTCTCTTAAATCTTCTACATCAATATTTCCTTCTGGAGTTGTTTTAGTTACGATGATGTCCATTCCAGCCATTGCTGCAGATGCTGGATTAGTTCCGTGAGCAGATGAAGGAATTAAACAAACTGTTCTGTGTTCGTCTCCACGAGAAAGGTGGTAAGCACGAATTGCCATTAAACCAGCATATTCACCTTGTGCACCTGAGTTTGGTTGTAAAGTTGTGCCTTGGAAACCAGTAACTACATTTAATTGTTGTTCTAATTTCTTAAGCATTGTGATATATCCTTCCGCTTGTTCGATAGGAGCAAAAGGGTGCATGTTGTTCCAATTTGCCATAGATAAAGGCAACATTTCGGCAGCAGCATTTAATTTCATCGTACAAGAACCTAAAGAAATCATCGAATGATTTAACGATAAATCTTTACGCTCTAATTTTTTGATATAACGCATCAATTGGCTTTCAGAATGATGATTGTTGAAAACATCATGTTGTAAGAAAGTTGAAGTTCTTACTGAACTTTCAGCAATTCTACCAGATGGTAAAAGGATTTTTACTGGAGTAAATTCTTTCCCAACTGCTTCAGCGAAAATTCCAATAATTTGATTGATATCTGCAATTGAAGTCGTTTCGTTGAATGAAATCGAAATCGTATCAGCATCTACATAATAGAAATTCACTTCATTTCTTTCTGCAATCGCTTTTACTTTAGCAGCATCTGCTTTTACTAAAATCGTATCGAAAAAAGAAGTATTTGTTTGGTAAATACCTAATTTATTTAATTCTTCAGCAGTTGTATTTGCCGACGCGTGAACTTTATCAGCAATATATTGTAAACCTTTTGGTCCGTGATATACCGCGTACATTCCAGCCATAACCGCTAATAAAACTTGAGCAGTACAAATGTTTGAAGTTGCTTTTTCACGTTTGATATGTTGTTCACGAGTACCTAAAGCCATGCGTAAAGCACGGTTTCCGTTTACATCGATTGAAACACCAATAATTCTTCCTGGCATAGAACGTTTGTATTCTTCTTTAGTTGCGAAGAAAGCTGCGTGAGGTCCACCGTAACCCATTGGAATACCAAAACGTTGCGAAGTACCAACAACAACTGCTGCACCCATTTCTCCTGGAGAAGTTAATTTTACTAAAGATAAAATATCTGCAGCAACACCAACTTTAATATCATTTTCAGCCGCTTTAGCTATAAATGCTGTATAGTCATGAACTTGACCGTATTTTCCTGGATATTGTAACATCGCTCCGAAAAATTCAGTTGAAAAATCAAAAGTTTCATGATTACCAACGACTAATTCAATTTTTAATGGAGTAGCACGAGTTTGTAATACAGAAAGTGTTTGAGGTAAAATTTCTTCAGAAACGAAAAATTTCTTTACGTCGTTTTTCTTTTGATCACGAGTTCTTACATCTAAAAGTAACGCCATTGCTTCGGCAGCAGCAGTTCCTTCATCCAATAAAGAAGCGTTAGCAATTTCCATTCCAGATAATTCGATAACTGTAGTTTGGAAATTTAAAATTGCCTCTAAACGACCTTGAGCAATTTCTGCTTGGTAAGGTGTGTAAGCCGTATACCAACCTGGGTTTTCAAAAATGTTTCTTTGAATAACTGCTGGTACAATTGCAGGATGATATCCTAAACCAATATATGATTTGAAAACTTTATTTTTTTTGCCTAATTCTTGAATGTGAGTTAAGTACTCATATTCCGACATAGGTTCTTCTAAATCCAATTCTTTTTTTAAACGAATTCCATCAGGAAAAGTTTCATAAAGTAATTGGTCTACTGATTCAACTCCAATAGTTTTTAACATGTGACTTAGGTCGTTTTCACCAGTTCCAATGTGTCTTAAAGCAAAAGCATCTGTTCTCATTATATATAAAAATATGTTGTGTTATAATTTGGATACAAAAGTAATTATTAATCTGATAAAAATAATGGCTTTTGAGTTGAAATTTTGTGATTTTTATCAACTTATATGGCTTCTTATTAACAGTTTGATTAATTTTGTTGAATGATGTTGTTAAAGAAGATATTAGATTTTTACATAAAAAGTAGCTTACATGTTGCCTTATCGGCTTATGCCTTGGTTTCCATGACGATGTACTTCTTCAACATGTCAGAAAATTTTGAAGTAAAAGCCTTTGTGTTTTTTGGTACAATTGTCGGCTATAATTTTGTGAAATATGATGCTTTGGCGCGATTAAACAAAATCACCATCAAAAAAGAATTACGACTCATTATTGCTTTAAGTATTTTTAGTGCGTTGGCCAGTTTCTATTACTTCTTGAAACTGCAATGGATTACCAAATCTTTAGGGATTTTGTTTTTTGTATTGGTCTTACTTTATACTTTACCTTTTTTTCCGAATAAGCAAAATGCCCGAAATTGGAAAGGCGTTAAAATTTATATTGTCAGTTTATGTTGGGTTGGCGTTACCGTAATTCTTCCACTAATAAATGCTAAAGTCGGATTTACGCTTGATGTTTTATTAATGTGTATGCAAAGATTTATACTGATTTTTGTTTTGGTTTTAATTTTCGAAATTGTTGATATTAATACTGATGATCCACATTTACAAACCGTTCCACAACAAATTGGCGTTGAGAAAACTAAATTATTAGGCTACGGACTTTTGGTTGTTTTACTTCTTTTAGAATTTTTATATCACACCAATCAAGATTATATTCCATTAGCTTTTAAAACTATCGTTTCGGGTTCAATTGCTATGTTTTTATACTTCGCGAATGCAAACAGATCAAGATATTATGCGAGTTTTTGGGTAGAAGCAATTCCTGTTTTTTGGTGGCTTTTATTGTTGTTTTTAAGTTGATAATCACCGCAGATTCACAGATTTTTTTTATTTTTTTAATTCGATGTTAATAATTTGCGACACGAGAACAAAGTTCGAATCGACGAAGTAATCTGCGGTCAATTTTTCTCCGCTAAATTTTTCAAAATAGCATTTCTATGAATGATGAAATTGGTCAAATGTTTTTTCAGAAATAAAGTATCGAAAAGTTTTCCAAAAATTCCATAAGGCGTTTCATATTCTAAAAGATCTTTCACTTCTACATAATTTTCTTTTTGTTCAAAAAAATGTTGGTGTTTGAAACTTTTAAAATGGCCTTTTAGTTGTTCGTCTATAAAATAAGTTGGGAAAATCATTTCAGGAATAAGACTTTGATGTGTGACATAAAAGCCAAAATGTTTGCCTTTCCAGGTCACGGTTTCATTCTTGTTTATTAATCCAGATGTTATTCCAGCAATGGCAACTTCTTTTGTTTTACTTGCTGATTGTTGGTGTATATCGATGTTTCTATTCGTGTCAAAAACTTTTTCAATTGGGGCGAAATAGTGCGTGGTGATTTTTATAGTTGTCATTTTAAAAAGTATTTTTCTTTTCTATTTCTGGTAAAGCTTTATCAATTCTTCTGGCTAATTCCGGAAGTTTAATGGTTGGAACCGCTGGAAATAAATGATGTTCTAAATGATAAAACATACTAAAAGTGATTTTGTTTTTCCATTTTCCTCTTTGTGTTCTAGCAAATTCTGGAGTTTCTTCTGTATCATGATGAACTGTCCAAACCGCGAAAAAAGCCATTAAAAATTCGGCAAAAATCATAATTATGATATGATAAATTAAGAAATCTATTCTAAAATAGAAAACGATACTGGCGAAAATCAAAATGGAAACTAATTCTAAAATTACATTTTTTTTATAATTTTTATTTCCAAGTTGTAAGGTAACTTTGTGAATTAAAAACATATGAATTGGTCCGTAAAGTATGGCGCCATACCAAGTCATTTTTGCCGATTTACCTTCATAATCTTCTTCTGATAAACAATATTTATGATGTCTGATATGATTAAATTTCACAGCATGAATGGAAACCATCAAGAGAATACTGTTGCTGTAAAGTGTAAACCAAGTTAAGAATTTATTGGTTCCTAACGAATTATGGAAACCATTATGAACTTGTCTTAAACCAGCTAAAAAGAAGAATGCTGAAAACGGAAGTGCTAAAATATAATATTCGAAATATGCCAATATTATTGAAATTACAAACCACGGAATAGTTAAATTGTTTTCAATAAGCATTTCTTTCAGGCTAAGATTTTTTAAATCTTTCCATTCTACTTTTTTTAGTATTTCTTGATGAGTCATGAATTATTTTTGTAATAAATTTTCAAATGTTTTTTCTACTGAATCGTACTTAAATGTAAAACCGTTTTCTTGTAAGCGTTTCGGAATTACGTTTCTACTTTTCAAAACCAATTCGTGTTCTGTATTGATGATTCTAGCACCGATTTTTAACAGCCATTTTGGTTGAGGAATACCAAACTGAATGCCAACAGCTTTTTGTAATTTAGCCATAAAATCTGCATTTCTAATCGGATTTGGAGAAACAATATTGATTTCATTTTCCAGTTTGTTATCAATCACAAAAGCAACAGCTTTGGCGAAATCTTCTTCGTGAATCCAACTAATAAATTGATTTCCTTTTCCTTGTTTTCCACCCAATCCCAATTTAG
Organism: Bacteroidota bacterium; assembly: GCA_040385445.1. Classification (GTDB taxonomy): domain Bacteria; phylum Bacteroidota; class Bacteroidia; order Flavobacteriales; family Flavobacteriaceae; genus Flavobacterium. The sequence continues at coordinate 56,432 of JAZKHI010000023.1, forward strand.
TTAAGGTTTTTAAAGGAATGAAAGCACCTCCATTTTTTCCTAAAACAATTGATGTTCGTAACGCCGTTTTTAAGGTTTTTGGTGTTTCGGTTTCAAAGAAGGCTTTTTCCCAACTTTTAGCAATATTCATAGAGAAGTCGTTACCAATTTCTCCATTTATTTCGTCCATTTGTTTGTCCAAAGAGAAACGATAAATGGTAGAAGTTGAAGAATTTAACCAATGTTTAGGAGGGTTTTTGCATTGTAAAACCGCCTCGTTTAAAATTTTTGTACTGTCAATTCTAGAAGTGTAAATCTCTTGTTTGTTTTTTTCGTTGTATCTGCAATCCACAGATTTTCCTGCTAAATTGATTAAAACATCGGCATTTTCTAATTCGTTTTCCCAACCAGAAAATGATTTGGCATCCCAATTTACGTATTTGATATTGTTTTTGTTTTGAGATTTTCCTCTGGTAAGAATCACAATTTCATCAAAAGAATTTTTTAAATGGTTCACTAAAACCTGACCTAAAAATCCGGTTCCAGCTGCTATGATAAGTTTTTTCATTTTTAAGTATTTAATCCTGACAAGTTTCAAAAACCTGTCAGGATTATTTATTTTATCCGTTAATTACAATTCTTTGTTCTACTTGTGTTTGGCTCGCTTTACGTTTTCCTCTGAAAAAGAAATATAAGTTTATGAATAACATAATTCCCAAATAGATCGCAAATCCACCAATTTTATAACTTAAGGCTTCAATTAAACTTTGATAATCGTCTTTATAGATGGTCATTTCTAAAATCATCAAAGCAAAACCCAAATTAAGCAAATAAAACCCAGTTTCAAATAGTTTATTAGTCGCAACAGCAATTTCTTCTCGACCTTTGAAAATGTCTAACATAAATATTTTACTGTTTTTGAATAAAGTTTTACTCACGTAATAAGTTAAAAATAAAGCAATTGGTAAGTAAATTGCATATCCGACTAAAATTTTTGTAGTTTCCATAATGTTGAATGTTTAAATTAATTTTTTAATGTATTTAGTTAATAAAATTATATTGATGTAATGCATAATGCCGATGGTAAGAATGATAATTGCCGATTTGGTAGCAATGATTTCGATAAGTTGGTTTATGGATTGAATTTTTTCCCAAGAAATGATGGTCATCGCACAATAACCGAGATTCAATAGATAATAACCAATTAAAAGCATTTTGTTTATTTGATGACACAATTCTTCATGATTTGGAATTAATTGTGAGACAAATATGTTTCCGTTATCGTAGCATAATTTTCCAACTTTGATGATAATTATGCTGGTGAGTCCGAGATAAATAAGATATCCGATTATGTTAAGGTTCATTTTGTTTCTTTTTGATTATATATAATAACTGATAAGTAAACTGCTAATATTGGTGGAATTGCTATAAAATAAGGTGTTGTTATTTTTTCATACATGATTTCATTAATGACATCAAAAATTATTTCACTATTATGTATTGCTTTATAAAACCATAATCCAAAAAAGTAAAGAACTCCAACAAAATATAATTGTAAATAGTGGTTTTTAGGGTTTCTTAAAATGAGATAAACACCCGCGATAATTTGAAATTTGCCCGTTAGAATTGTTGAAAGTAAGCACCAAAATAAGAAGTCGTTTTCTATAAAACTTAATAATCCAAATAGTATTGGTAAACCAATTACGAAAGTATTTATGTTTTTTAGCGTTTTCATTATAGTATCTTTTTGTTTTCTACACTAATCTCTGAGCCTTTTGCAAGAATTATTGAAGTTGGTGTTAACTCTTTCAGAAAAGCAAATTCCTTTCCGTAAGTAGCTTTAAAATCGACATCAATTTTTGAGTTTAACACTTTATATTGTTCCCAAATTGGATGCTTTACTTCATATTCGAACGTTTTTTTGTTGTTTACTTTCGTGTAACCAAAATAATGTTCGGTGATAAATTGCGCTTCAGAATTTTCCTCAATTTCAATTAGTTTTTTCTCGGTTTCTATAGAAATGGTATTCCATTTTTTGTCTTTTTTCCATTCATAAATAAAATCGAAAGTGGTTTCATTTTCGGTTACTTTATGTTGCATGGGTAACGTTTCATAGTTTTCTTTATAAATGGTATTGGCAACAATTTTTAATGCCAGTTTTGGAACAATTTCTTTAATAAAAACCACACCACGTTTCCATTCGTTGTTCTCAAAACGTTTCACATAAAAGCGCAGATTTACTTCTTCAAAATTAGTGTGCAATGGAATTTTGAATCCTAATAGTTTCACATCTTCAAACATAAATCCAACCAAACTCACATAACATTTGTTATTCCAAAAATCTAATTCGGTGCCGTTTGGAAGATATTTTCCCAAAAGTTTAGCGTCAATTTCATAATTGATTAAAGCTAAATTGGTCCATTTTGCAGTTAAGAAGCTCATGATTATATTTTATTGATTAAAATAATTAAGTAAAGAGATAATAGATATGGTGTAAATATAACTATTGAATAAAATTCAAAAGACAAAGATTCAAAAATTTCAAATTTAAATGTCAGTAACATGAATATTAAATTTATCGCAACCAGAATCCAATATATGATTACTGGTGTTTTTAGTTTTTTGTAGATTTTTATAGAAGAATAAATATTATATAAACCTAATAGAATCATACAAAATGGACCTAGCCAGAAGGTAAGCCAAAGCAAAACACTTAGGATTAAGAATAATGGATTGTTTCTTTTTAGATTATTCATTTTCTTTTTGATTGTAAATTATGATTGATAAATAAATACTTAGAAATAAAGGCGTAAATATCAATGGCCATGTCCAAGAATCAATGTAATTTATACTAACATTATAATACCATAATGAAAAAAATAAAGCTACAAGAAATAGATAAATTATGATATAAATGTTTTTTTTATTTCTATAAAGAGCAATTAAAGCGATTGTTACTTGTAGAAATCCAGTTATCATAGTTGAATATGCAGCTAAGTAATATCCTAAAGGATTTATTAATCCAAATAATATTAAAAATAGTGGTATAAATATTGCAATTGAATTTGTAGTTTTTAAGTCTTTCATCTTACTTTTCTTTTTGGTTGTAAATAATATGCGTTAAGAAAAAGATTAGCGCGATTGGAATGATAAATAGCCAATCTATTGAATGTCCGTCCCAAATGCTAAAGAACAATATTACTATGAAAAAATAGATATAGATCAGTTTGTTTTTTGGAAACTTAATCAAAAAAAGTAAAGCGGCGAATACTTGTAAAAAACCTGTAACCTTTAATCCATGTCCACCTAGTAAAAGAAAGAATAAGGCAATAATGTTAATTACTTTTATAACTTTAAATGGTAGTATCATGATTTAATTTTTTTGTTTATAGATTATTATAGATAAATAAATGGCTAAAACCATTGGAATTGGAATTAGAAAATAAGTAAATATGGGTGATCTAATGATTTCTGCATTAATATACCACAACAGAAAAAATAGGATTACAGAGTTGAAGTATATTTTTAAAAATTTGTTGTTTGGATTTTTGTATAAAAGAAACAATCCTAAAAGCACTTGAATTAATCCTGTTAACATAGTTGAAAATAATGCAAATCCTATAAAATTTTGACCAGGATCATTTATTATTAATCCAATAATCAGTAATGTTAGTGGTAAACCAATTGCCAAAGTATTTAGGTTTTTTAATGTTTTCATGTCTTTTTATTTTTAAACTTTCAGAAAAAAATGAAAGTTTTGATTAAATTTTTTTAGTTCTACTTCATAAACTTCATTAAAATCTGCGCCAACCAATTGTCTTTGTATTCTGTAATTTTATCTAAAACATTGTCTGCTTTTAATACGAAATCATATAATTTTTTGGTTTGCTCTACAAAATGTTTTTCTTCAGAAGTAGCGTTAGCAGAAATTGAAGAAACTTCTTTTAAGACTTTCAACGCCGGTTTAATTTCTCTTTTGCTTCTTTCTCTTGAAATTTTTACGGCTAATTCGTCCAAATCTTTTTCTGCAGTGAAAAACTCACGTCTTTCGCCTGCTTTGTATTCTTTATACACAATTCCCCAATCCATCAAAGCACGAATATTCATACTGGCGTTACCGCGAGAAATTTGTAATTCTTCCATAATGTCTTCCATAGAAACTGCTTCGCTAGAAACCATTAACAAAGCGTGAATTTGCGCCATCGTTTTGTTAATTCCCCATTGAGAACCAAGTGCTCCCCAAGTTTGTACGAATTTATTTTTAGCTTCTTTGAATTTCATTTGTCGTTTTTGAAAGTTATTTCATTTTGATAGTACAAAGATATACAAAAGTTTTTAAACTTTCAAAAAAAAATGAAAGTTTGTTTAAAAAGTTGTTTTAAAGAGAAAACCCTCTTAGAGTTCAAAACTCTAAGAGGGTTGGTAAGTTATTATGATAGTTAAATCAATCCCGCTCTTTTCAACAACGCGTCTGGTTTTGGTTCTTGACCTCTAAATTGTTTGTACAACGTCATTGGATGATCTGTTCCGCCTTTTGATAATACATTGTCTTTGAATTTGGTTGCGACTTCTTTATTGAAAATTCCATTTTCTTGGAAATACGCAAACGCATCAGCATCTAAAACTTCGGCCCATTTATAACTGTAATAACCTGAAGAATATCCACCTTGAAAAATGTGAGAAAACGAAACACTCATGCAGTTTTCGGCAACATCTGGAAATAAAGAAGTATCGCCCATAGCTTGTTTTTCAAACGCTTTTACGTTTTCAATGATTTGATTTTTACCATGGTATTCCATGTCTAATAAGCCAAAACTCAATTGACGTAAAGTCGCCATTCCTTCTAAGAAACTCGCCGATTCTTTGATTTTCTCCACATATTCTTGTGGAATAATTTCGCCCGTTTCATAATGTTTCGCAAACAAAGCTAATGCTTCAGGTTCGTAACACCAGTTTTCCATAACTTGAGAAGGTAATTCTACAAAATCCCAAAATACCGAAGTTCCCGAAAGGCTAGGGTAGGTCGTATTCGCTAACATACCATGTAAACCATGACCGAACTCGTGGAATAAAGTTGTTACTTCATTAAAAGTTAATAATGAGGGTTTTGTAGCAGTTGGCGGAGTGAAATTACACACATTTGAAACATGTGGTCTTTCGTTATTTCCTTCCTTAATATATTGTGGTTTGAACGAAGTCATCCAAGCGCCATTTCTTTTTCCTTTTCTTGGGAAGAAATCGGTATAAAATATAGCGACTAAATTCTTATTCTCATCTAAAACTTCAAAAGTTTGTACATCTGAATGGTATTTGTCAATATCAAAAACTTCGTTAAATGTAATTCCGAAAAGTTTTTCAGCCACAGTGAAAGCACCATTTAAAACATTTTCTAATTTGAAATACGGTTTCAACACTTCATCATCTAAATTGAATAATTTTTGTTTCAATTTTTCAGAATAATATGCAGAATCCCATTTTTCTAAGTGTTCAATTCCGTCTAATTCCTTCGCGAAAGCAGATAATTGTTCAAATTCTTTTTTCGCAGCTGGTTTGGCTTTTTCTAAAATATCATTTAAAAAAGATAAAACTTTTGTCGGATTTTGAGCCATTCGTTCTTCTAAAACAAAATGAGCATGCGTTTCATATCCTAATAAATTCGCACGCTCATGACGAAGCGCTACAATTTTTTTAGTAATTTCTTCGTTGTTGAATTCGTTATTTTGAAAGGCTTTTTTACCATACGAAATCGCCATATTTTTTCGTAATTCTCTATTTTCAATATAGGTTACAAACGGCACATAACTTGGAAAATCTAATGTAAAAATCCAACCCGATTCATTTTTCGATTTCGCTAAATCAGCTGCAGCTTCTTTCGCACCATCTGGTAAGCCTTTTAAATCAGCTTCGTTGATGATGTGCAATTGAAAATTATTGGTTTCTGCTAAAGTGTTTTCGCCGAAAGTCAATTGAAGTTTCGCTAATTCCGTATCAATTTCACGTAAACGTGTTTTTTTATCTTCAGAAAGTAAAGCGCCATTTCGAGTAAAACCTTTATATTTCTTATCTAATAAAGTCGCTTGTTCTGTGGTCAGATTTAAGTTTGAAGCATTTTCGTAAACGGCTTTGACTCTTTTAAATAACTCTTCATTTAAAGCAATATCGTTCCCGAATTCGGTAATTAATGGTGTAACTTCTTGTGCGATTTTTTGTATTTCATCAGAAGTTTCAGCCGAATTCAAATTAAAAAACACACTCGATAAACGATCCAATTGTTCACCAGCGAAATCTAACGCTTCAATGGTATTTTCAAAAGTTGGTTTTTCGGTAGAATGAATAATTTCATCAATTTCTTTTCTTGCTTTTTCAATGTTTTTTTGGAAAGCAGGCAAATATTCTTCAATTTTTATTTTTGAGAAAGGAGCCGTATTGTGTTTTGTATCAAAAACTTGGGTTAAAATTGACATATTTTTTTAAATTATTACTTTTTAATGATTTTTTTTGAAAATTTCTTAATTTATGAAAGCCCTTATTTTATTAGTGTTTAGGTAGATTCCTTAAATTATCTTCAACAAATTTTGAAAAAATCCGACGAAATGCTTGTTTTTATCGATTAAGTGCGTATATTTGTAAAAGAAATGAGCGAAATCAATCGCCCTTTTTGCCCCAATTAAGAATTTTTTTTATAGTTGTCACTTAATTGTGAATAGATTTTTGGCTCCGACTTATTTTTAGGTCGGAGTTTTTTATTTATTCAAGTTTTCAGAAGCTTTTAAAACAGCATCACGTAAACCATCCTTGTACGAAACAATTTTATTCAACACAGTTGCATCAGAACTTCCGATAATTTGAGCAGCTAAAATTCCTGCATTTTTCGCACCGTTTAAGGCTACTGTCGCAACAGGAACACCACCTGGCATTTGTAGAATTGACAAAACTGAATCCCAACCATCAATAGAATTACTTGATTTTACAGGAACTCCAATTACAGGAAGCGGACTCATAGAGGCTACCATTCCAGGTAAATGCGCTGCGCCACCAGCTCCAGCAATAATTACTGAAATACCACGAGTGTGTGCATTTTTACTAAAATCGAATAGTTTTTCTGGCGTTCTATGTGCCGAAACAATATCAACTTCTGTTTCAATATTAAATTCCTTTAAAATGTCTATGGCTTCTTGCATGACCGGCATATCCGAAATGCTTCCCATTATGATGGCTACTTTGCTCATTGTTTTATTGTTTGTTGTTTAGAACTCTTTTTGAGATTATAAATTTGATGAAAAATATAATAATAAGGTAAATTAATACATTAAGAATTAAATTTTCAATTCTAAAATCGGTTTCTGCTAATCCACACATGTCTTCTTCTGATGTATACGACTTAACTAAGTGAAAATTATTTGGAAATCCATATAATATTAGTTTATCGTAATGGCTTTTATCTGAAAATAGATTAGGCAAGTATTGAATGATTGAAAATAGTAATAAATGTCCGAAAGATATAATTACTTTTTTCATTTTTTTATTGTTTGTTGTTGTAAATAAAATTTATTTATTAAAAGTATGATAATTAGACTAATAATATAATCTAAAATAAAATTCATAGAATTGGTACCATGTATTAATTCAAACCCATTACATTCATCACTGAGATAAAATTGGTAATAATATTTAAATGGAAAACCAACTTGCATTTTAGGACCAAGATGTATTAATGTATTATAAATTAGAGTTGTTATAAATGTTATAAAAGAGATTACACTAAATAAAACAAAAGCTTGTATTGTCGTTTTTAAAATACTTTTTACCATATAAACTTTATAATGAGATTCTTCCTTCGTCAGAATGACAAGTTTGCGATAAAACTGTAAACTGCGACTGAACACTAATTACTGAATACTAATCACTCTAATGCTATTCTTTACTTCTTCAGCAATTTTTCTGGCTTCTGTCATGTTTTCATTTACGATAGTCACGTGTCCCATTTTTCTAAAAGGTCGTGTTTCTTTTTTACCGTATATATGGGGCGTAACACCATCAATTGCCATTATTTTTTCAATATTTTCGTAAATAACTGGTCCAGAAAAACCTTCAGCTCCAACCAAATTTACCATAATTCCAGCAACTTTACTATCCGTATTTCCTAAAGGTAAGTTTAAAACCGAACGCAAATGATTTTCAAATTGTGATGTATAACTCGCTTCAATTGTGTGATGTCCCGAATTGTGTGGTCTTGGAGCGACTTCGTTCACTAAAATATCGTCACTTTCCGTTTGAAACATTTCAACCGCTAATAAGCCAACATGATTAAAAGCTTTCGAAACTTGTAAAGCCGTTTCAATAGCCAATTGTGCTACTTTTTCATCAATTCTTGCTGGACAAATTACATATTCCACCTGATTGGCTTCTGGATGAAATTCCATTTCCACAACTGGATACGTTTTTATATCACCTTTTGCATTTCGGACAACAATTACTGATAATTCATTTTTAAAAGGAACCATTTCTTCCGCAATACATTCCACTTCTGGTAAATCAATTAAATCCATCGTAGAACGACAAATTTTTACGCCATTTCCATCGTATCCAAATTGAGCACATTTCCAAACGAAAGGAAATTCTAATTCGTCTTTTTCTAAAGATTTTTTCAAATCATTTAAGTCAACAAATCTTTGGTGTTTAGAAGTTGGAATATTATTTTCCACATAAAAATCTTTCTGTTTTCCTTTGTTTTGAATTAATCGCAACGTTTTTGGCGAAGGAAAAACAATGTGGCCTTCTTCTTCTAATGTATCTAAAGCATCTAAATTGACATTTTCAATTTCAATCGTAATTGCATTACACATTTTACCAAATTGATAAACTGTTTCATAATCTAACAGACTTCCTGTGTAAAATTTATTGGCACCAAATTGAGCTGGCGCTTCATTACTAGGGTCTAAAACAAGAGTTGTGATGTCGAATTTTCGGGTTTCAGTCAAAAGCATTTTGCCTAATTGGCCACCGCCTAAAATTCCTAATTTAAAATCTGAAGAAAAATAATTCATTGCTTGTTATCGTTGTGTTTGCGCAAAGATACTAATTTGAAATTGTTTCGCCAATTGACAATTATTTTAGTTTTCGTAAAATATCTTTTGCTGCGGCTTTGTAGGCTGCGGAATGATTGGGGTAATCTTGTGAAAGTATCATTTTTAATTCTTCATTAATCCACGGATGTTTTTTGCCGAATTGATGTAAAGCACGCATGGAATAGGCTTTTGCTGCGACTTTTTCATCTTGAATTAACCAATCTAAACAAGTTTCGATAATTTTGGTTTCTTGGTTTTCGGTTAATTTTATAGTTTTTGATTTCGATAAAAACAAACATATTTTTGAAATTGGTCTTTTGGCAGAATCATTTTTATAAAAAGGAATTTTTGCAATAAAGTCGTCCAAAAAAGGAAGAATGAGTTCGAGTTTTAGTTCGAAAATTAATTCTAAAATCCAACACGCTTTAAAATGAATTTTATCGTTCTCGTTCAATCCAATTTCCATTAGAAACTTCAGTTTATCAGGATTTTGAAATACATAATCACGAATAAATTCTCGGTTTAATCGATGTGCTGTGCTTTCTTCTACAAGTTTATAAAATGCTTTGTTCATGGGTGTAAAAATAATCATTTTTTAAAAAAAGCAATATTTATATTTTTATATGTTTATTAGTTTGTAAATTTGCCGTTTATTTTAATTACAACAACACAATGATTAATATCGTTTTATTCGGTAAGCCCGGTGCTGGTAAAGGAACACAGGCGGAATTTTTAAAAGAAAAATACAATTTAACCCATTTGTCAACTGGTGATATTTTTAGATTTAACATCAAAAATGAAACAGAATTAGGTTGTTTAGCAAAAACCTACATGGATAAAGGTGATTTAGTTCCAGATTCTGTAACGATTCAAATGTTGCAAAGTGAAGTGGAAAAGAATCCAGAATCTAAAGGGTTTTTATTTGATGGATTCCCAAGAACAATTGCACAAGCGGAAGCTTTAGATGCGTTTTTAGATTCTAAAAATGATAAAATTACAGCAACTGTTGCATTAGAAGCAGATGATGAAATTTTAGTAAAACGTTTGTTAGAAAGAGGAAAAACTTCTGGAAGACCAGACGATCAAGATGAAGAAAAAATAAGAAATAGATACCAAGAATATAACGAAAAAACAGCTCCTTTAATGGATTATTACAAATCTCAAGGGAAGTTTTATGCTGTTGACGGAATTGGTACAATTGAAGAAATTACAGAGCGATTAAGTACAATAATCGATAAATTTTAATTATATTGCATTTAATTCAACTATATAAAAATTGGAAATAGTCATAATATTCTTGTTGATACTACTCAATGGAATTTTCTCCATGTCAGAGATCGCACTCATATCAGCAAGAAAAAACAGGTTAGAAACCGCAGCCAAAAAAGGCAACACGAGTGCAAAAACCGCATTAGATTTAGCTAATTCACCAAACAAATTTTTGTCTACGGTGCAAATTGGTATTACCTTAATTGGTATTTTAACTGGTATTTATTCCGGAGCAAAAATTACAACTGACGTGGAAACGTTTTTTGCAACTTACACTTTAACTTTTCCATACGCACATTCTTTAGCAGTTGGTGTGGTGGTAGTTATTTTGACTTTCTTTTCTCTTGTATTTGGAGAGTTATTACCAAAAAGAATTGGTTTAAATTATCCGGAAGCAATTGCGAAATCAGTAGCAGTTCCAATGAAAGTGATGTCAATTGCGACAGCACCTTTTATTTGGTTATTAACGACTTCTACAGATTTTATCTTAAAGGTTTTAAAAATAAAACCAACGGCTGACGGTAAAGTTACCGAAGAAGAAATTAAAGCTATTATTAAAGAAGGAACGGAAGTTGGTGAAGTTCAAGAAATTGAGCAAGACATTGTGGAACGTGTTTTTCATATTGGTGACCGAAAAGTAAATTCTTTAATGACACACAGAAAAAGTATAGTTTACCTGGCTTTAGATGAAAGTTACGAAGAATTAAAAACAAAAATATTAAGCGAGTTACATTCGGTTTATCCAGTTTGTAGCGAGAATTTAGATGAAGTAATTGGTGTGGTATTATTAAAAGATTTATTCGCTAGTTTAGAAAAAGGAGATTTCGATTTGCAAAAAATCATGATTGATCCAGTATATTTTATTGAACATACTTCAGCATATAAAGCCTTAGAAAACTTTAAAAAATCGAAAATTCATTATGCTTTAGTGACAGATGAATACGGAATTTTTCAAGGAATTATTACCTTAAATGATATTTTAGAAGCACTAGTTGGTGATGCTGCCGATTTTTATGATGAAGAATTTCAATTAGTGGCAAGAGAAGATGGAAGTTGGTTGGTTGATGGACATTATTCGTTACATGATTTTATGACGTATTTCGATTTAGATGATATGCTAAACGATTATGAAGTTACAACTGTAAGCGGATTGATTATTACCGAATTAGGAAGTATTCCTAAACAAGGTGAAAAATTAATATGGAATAAATTAGAGTTTGAAGTAATAGATATGGATGGCGTTAAAATTGATAAAATTCTAATAAAAGCAATAACAGAATAAATTTTTATAAAACATAAATGAAACAGCTTGAAATGGATAACATTCTGAGCTGTTTTTTTGTGTTTAAATAGATAAGGTAAAAAACGTATCTTTGCAAAATAAATATAGTTAAAGAATAAAAATAGTTTTAATGACGGTTTTACATAAAATAGGAAAACTGAAAATTTTAAACTGAAAACAAAATAAAATGACAGAAGGAAATTTCGTAGACTACGTAAAAATATATGTTGCATCTGGTAAAGGCGGGAAGGGTTCTTCTCACTTACATAGAGAAAAATTTATTGAAAAAGGTGGACCAGATGGTGGTGATGGTGGTCGTGGAGGTCATGTAGTTATTAGAGGAAGTAAAAATTTGTGGACTTTGTTTCACTTAAAATTTTTGCGTCATGTTAAATCAGGTCACGGTGGTGATGGAGGAAGCAGTAGAAGTACAGGTCATGATGGTGAAGATAAATTTATTGAAGTTCCATTAGGAACTGTGGTAAAAGATAAAGAAACTGGTGAAATTTTATTCGAAATCACAGAAGATGGAGAAACTAAAATATTAGCTCGTGGTGGAAAAGGTGGTTTAGGAAACTGGAATTTCAGAAGTTCTACGAACCAAACGCCTCGTTATGCACAACCTGGAATTCCTGGTGAAGAAGTTGATGTAATTTTAGAATTAAAAGTTCTAGCAGATGTTGGTTTAGTTGGATTTCCTAATGCTGGAAAATCTACTTTACTGTCTGTATTAACATCGGCAAAACCAAAAATTGCAGATTATGCGTTTACAACTTTAAAACCAAATTTAGGAATTGTGGCTTACCGCGATTTTCAATCTTTTGTAATTGCAGATATTCCTGGAATTATTGAAGGAGCCGCTGAAGGTAAAGGTTTGGGTCATTATTTCTTGCGTCATATCGAAAGAAATTCAACGTTATTGTTTTTAGTTCCAGCTGATGCTGATGATATTAAAAAAGAATATGAAATTCTTTTAGATGAATTAAGACGATACAATCCTGAAATGTTAGATAAAGACAGATTGTTAGTGATTTCTAAATGTGATATGCTAGATGAAGAATTACAAAAAGAAATGAAACAACAATTAGATAAAGAACTTAAAGGATTAGATTATATGTTTATTTCATCTGTAGCCCAACAAGGCCTAACGGAATTGAAAGATAAATTATGGAAAATGTTGAATATTTAACAAATAATTATAAATTTTTTATATTTTTGCGAATTAATTTAAACTTTTACCCAAATGAGAACTAAATTACTTTTACTACTATTAGTTATTTTCCAAATAAGTTTTGGACAGCAAAGAACTTGCGGCATGCAAGAACACATGAATCAAATGATGTTCAATCCGGTATTTAAAAAACAGTACGAGGAAAGACAAGCGAAATTTCAAGTTGAATATCAAAAACTTATCGAAAAACAACTTGCTAAAAAAAATGGTAATGTTGTTGATAACGCTAATGTTGTGATTAAAATACCTGTTGCAGTACATTATCCTACAGCTGCAGCTGCCAATGCAACATTAAGAACTTGTTTGAGAAATTTTGCTCAAAACCAAGTTAATGTTCTTAATGCAGATTATAACGCAACAAATGCAGACATTTCTTTGTGGGCAGACGCTAGCGCTTTTTATCCAGGCGTTAATATTGGTGATTTAGATATTGAGTTCGTATTAGCAACTCAAAATCATCCAGCTGGAACAGGTTTAGCAAATGGAGATTTAGCAGTTACTTTTGGAACTGATTTTACATCTAGCGACACTGATGCAACGTGGTCAGGTTATATGAATTTTGTGGTTAAAGCTTTAGGTTCAGGAACTTTAGGATATTCACCATTAGGTGGTTCTCCAGGTATAGGCCAAACTGTTGTAATGGATAATAATGCTTTTGCTTCAGGAGCAGGTTGTACAGGTTTCGTTCCTGGTGCGCCATATAATCTTGGAAGAACAGTTACACACGAGTTAGGTCACTTCTTTAATCTTAATCATACTTTTGGTGATAATACTAGTTGTGGTTCTGACGACGATGATATTGCTGATACTCCACAAGTAGCAGCACCATCATTTGGTTGTCCTGCTAATGGTTCAGTTCCAGATTGTTCAGGTGGTGAATCTGCTTTAACAATGAACTATATGGATTACACAAATGATGCTTGTATGTATATGTTTACTGAAGGTCAAAAAAATGTTGCTTTAGCATACATTAATACTATTTTACCAGATTTTAAAAATAACGTATTAGCTAGTGATTCTTTTTTAAACTCTAATTTTTCTTTTTATCCAAACCCGAGTAAAGGAACTTTTAACTTACAATTTAAAGAAGTAGTTACAGATTTTAATGTAGAGATTTTTGATGTTACTGGAAAAATGGTTTATATCAACGAGTTTTACCAAAATTCAGATTTAGTAAAAGAAATTAAAATTCAAGAAGAAATTAGCAAAGGAATTTATTTCATGAATATTAAAACGAATGATGGTTTAATTACTAAAAAAATAATTATAGAATAAGTAAATTCTTATATATTTAAAAGCGCCCTTGTTATGTGGGCGCTTTTTTTATAACTAAAAGTTAAAATTTCAATAACAGCTTTTATTGATTACTTAATTTTTAGATTTTTTTTTAAAAATAAAGTATATTCGCATCGCAAATAACAAACTATTTTATGAAATCTGTAAATACAGGTTTTGAAATTTAAACTAACAAATTATGAAAAAATTTATTGTTTCCTTAGTGGCTGCATTTATGCTAATCCCATTTAGTGTAAAGGCTGACGAAGGAATGTGGTTTTTAATGTTTATTGAAAGATTAAACCACCGCGATATGCAAAAAATGGGGTTACAATTAACTCCTCAAGAAATTTACAGCATTAACAATCACAGTTTAAAAGACGCAATTGTGCAGTTTAATGGAGGTTGTACAGCAGAATTAATTTCTAAAGACGGATTAGTATTAACAAATCACCACTGTGGTTATGATGCTATTGCCGAATTATCTACTGCACAAAAAAACTATTTAAAAGATGGTTATTGGGCTGCAAATAGAAAAGAAGAATTAAAACCTTCTAGTTTATTTGTACGTTTCTTCGTTCGTATGGACGATTGTTCAAAAAGAATCTTATCAATGGTTAACCCAAACATGAGTGAAGCTGAAAGAGAAAAAGCAATTAATCAAGAAATTGCAAAAATTGAAAAAGAAAACAACGAAGGTGGAAAATACACCGTTTCAGTTCGTCCATTTTTCCAAGGAAATGAATATTACTACTTCGTTTACCAGGATTATAAAGATGTACGTTTAGTTGGAACACCTCCAGAAAGTTTAGGAAAATTTGGTGGAGATACGGATAACTGGGAATGGCCTCGTCATACTGCAGATTTTTCTATGTTCAGAATTTATGCAGATGCTAATGGTAATCCAGCAGAATATTCAGCTAACAATGTGCCTTTAAAACCAAAACACCATTTACCAGTTAATTTAAGCGGAGTGAAAGAAAATGATTTCGCTATGATTTTAGGTTATCCAGGTAGAACAAACCGTTGGATGCCAGCAGGTGGAATTGAGCAAAATGTAAAATTTGCTTACCCAGCTTGGGTGGAAGGTTCTAAAGTTGGAATGGACAACATGAAAAAATACATGGTTCAATCTGATGCTTTAAACTTAATTTATGCTTCAAAATTTGCAGGAGTTGCGAATTACTGGAAAAACCGTCAAGGTATGATTGATGCTTTAACGAAATTTGGTACAGCTAAATCTAAAGCAGCTCAAGAAGCTAAATTTAATAAATGGGCAAACAAACCAGCTAATAAAGCAAAATATGGTAATGTAGTTGCTACAATTAATAAATTTTACGCAATGACGAATGAGAAATCTCGTCACGATAACTATTTACAACAATTATTCAGAACTTCTTCTTTCGGAACGATAAGCAGATCTTTAGGAAGACAAATAGATTTATATACTAAAGCAGATGCTGCAAAGCGTGCTGAAATGGCTCCAGCTATTTTAGAGATGGCTGATGAAATGTTTAAAGAATTACACATTCCTGCAGAAAAAGACATCTTAGCGGCTCAGTTAGGATTATACTCTAAAAAAGCAGGTTATACTTTAGCACCAATGGTTGAAAAATTAGCTAAGGAAAATAATGGTGACTTTACTAAATATGTAAACGCTGCTTTCGATTTAAGTATTTTTACTTCTAAAGACAGAATCAAAGCATTCTTAGATTTACCAACTGAAGCAATGTTAACAAACGATCCGTTGTATGTTTTATCTACTGATTTAACAATTCATATGGGGAAAAGAAGTGATGAGTTAATGAAAGCTCAAAATGATTTCGGTGCCTCTTTCCGTTTATTAGTAGAAGGTTTAAGAGAATCTAAAATTGGTACAACTTTATATCCAGATGCAAACTCAACTTTACGTTTAACGTACGGAAAAGTTCGTTCGTTACCAGCTGACAAAAGAAATGACGCAAAAGTTAACAACTATACAACTTTAGCCGGACAAGTTAAAAAATACAAAAAAGGTGATTTAGAATTTGATTTACCTGCAAAAGTAATTGACATGAACGCTAAAAAAGAATATGGTCGTTATGCAGATAAAGATGGTTCTTTACACGTTTGTTTCTTAACTGACAATGATATTACAGGTGGAAATTCTGGATCTCCAGTATTAAACGGAAAAGGAGAATTAATCGGTTTAGCATTTGATGGAAACATTGAAGCAATGGCTGGTGACGTTATTTTCGATAAAAACTTACAAAGAACAATCAACGTAGATATTCGTTATGTACTTTGGGTAATTGAAAATTTCTCTGGTGCAAAACACATTGTTGATGAAATGACTATTGTGAAATAATTCACACAAGTTTTAAGCATAAAAAAAGAGTCTCGAGAAATCGGGACTCTTTTTGTTTTATATAGTTTTAATTGTCATCCTGAGCGGAGTCGAAGGGTTGGGCGTTCCCTCGTTGTACATGTTTACGTTTTAAAATAAAGTTTGTTGCAACAACGAGGTCGTGCTGTCCACTATATTCCCGATGAAAAATCGGGAGATGCCGTTCCCATCACTAACGCGATTGCAGTTTTCAAAACAAGTACAAAGTAAACACAAACTTGTCACTCTGAAAGGGTTTCACACAAAGCTTAAAGAATTTTGCACGCAGATTTTAATGATTTAAAAGGATTTTAAACAATGCGTAAAGTTTGTCATTCCGACCCAAGGAGGAATCTCATAATCTGCATCCACAAACCAATGACCACAATCTTGTCATGCTGAAATCGAAGATTCAACGAAGTTAAAGCATCTCTTATTGCATGTCCTTAAGTATTGTGTGAATTATTTTGAGACCATCTTTTAGTGAGACCCTTTCAGGGTGACAAACTGTGTGGAAACTACAATAGAAAGTTAGTTGTAACTACAAATTATCAATCTCTTCCTGAACAATTTCCCAATCCGATAATAACTTGTCTAATTCTGCTTTTTTCTTATTGTAGGCTGTGAAAAATGAAGCGTTTTCTATATGTTTATCATAATTAGAAGCCAATTCTTTATCGTCATTTTGAATGTCAATTTCTAATTGCTTAATTTGACTTTCAATTTTAGATAATCTGTTTAATAACGATTTATTTTTCTTCTGATCTTCGTAAGAAGCTTTAGAATTATTGTTTGCTGAGACTTCTTTTTTCTCGACATCTTTTTTCTCTACTTCACGCATGTTTTCCAAGTTGCGTTGTTCCAAGAAATAATTGATGTCACCTAAATATTCTTTAATTTTTTGATCTTTAAATTCGTAAACCAAATTCGACATATCTTGTAAAAAATCTCTATCGTGAGAAACGAGTAGGAGCGTACCTTCATATTTCTGAAGTGCAGCTTTTAATACGTTTTTCGATTTAATATCCAAGTGATTCGTTGGCTCATCCATCACCAAAACGTTGATAGGTTGCAATAATAACTTACACAATGCCAAACGATTTCGTTCTCCTCCGGAAAGTACTTTTACTTTCTTTTCTACATCATCACCACGGAATAAAAACGAACCTAACATATCTCGTACTTTCGCACGATTCGTATCTGTCGCCGCATCTTCCATAGTTTGCAATAATGTAATTTCACCATCTAAATATTCTGCCTGATTTTGAGCAAAATATCCAACTTGCACATTATGTCCTAATTTAATTTCACCTTGAAATTCAAATTCGTTCACAATGGCTTTAATAAAAGTCGATTTTCCTTGACCATTCTGACCCACAAATGCAATTTTACTTCCACGTTCCACTAAAAGTGAAATGTCTTTTAAAATGGTTTTGTCGCCGTAGGCTTTCGTCACGTGTTCCGCTTCAATCACCACTCTTCCTGGGACTTTTGAAACGGGAAACGAAATATTCATTACCGAATTGTCATCTTCATCAACTTCAATTCGTTCTACTTTATCTAATTTTTTAATTAAAGATTGTGCCATCGATGCTTTAGAAGCTTTGGCACGGAATTTCTCAATTAATTTTTCTGTTTCTTCAATTTTCTTGGCTTGATTTTTTTGAGTAGCCAATTGTTTCTCACGAATTTCATGACGTAATTCTAAATATTGAGAATACGGTTTGTTGAAATCATACGCTTTTCCTAAAGAAATTTCAATCGTACGATTCGTAACATTATCCAAAAACATTTTATCGTGCGATACAATTACCACAACGCCAGGATAATTTCGTAAAAAACCTTCTAACCAAATGATACTTTCAATATCCAAGTGGTTGGTTGGCTCATCTAAAAGTAAAATATCGTTCGCTTGAAGTAATAATTTTGCTAATTCAATACGCATACGCCATCCACCAGAAAAAGTCTCGGTTTGATCATTAAAAACCTCACGTTTAAAACCTAAACCTAATAAGATTTTTTCAGTATCACCCACATAATTATAACCACCATGAATTTCATATTGGTGTTGGTAGTCACTTAATTGCTGAATTAATTCTGAATACGCTTCACTTTCATAATCCGTTCTCGTCACTAATTGATGATTAATTTCTTCAATCTTCGCTTCGTAAAGTTTGATTTCTTTGAAAGCTTGGTACGCTTCTTCTAAAACTGTTCTTCCAGCTTCAAAATCAATATCTTGACGCAAAAAACCAATACGCACTTCCTTTTCAGTCGCAATTTGTCCAGAATCTGGTTTGAAATCACCCGCTAATATTTTTAGCATTGTCGATTTTCCCGCACCATTTTTCCCTACCAAACCAACTCTGTCGCCAGCGCCCATTCTAAAAGTTACTTCTTCAAATAAATATGTTCCACCAAAGGAAACAGAAAGATTATGTATATTCAGCATGTTTTTTTTCTAATATTCTGCAAAAGTACTACTCTTATCTTACCTTTACATCAAAATTATTGAAATGTTTGGTAAAGGATCTAAAATTTATGCGATGATAACTGGTTGTTGTCCAAAATGTCACGAGGAAAGTATGTATTTAGATGGAAATCCGTTTAACGTGATGAAAATTTATGCCATGCATGAAAAGTGTTCACATTGTGGTCAAGTTTATAAAATTGAACCATCTTTCTTTTTTGGAGCGATGTTTGTGAGTTACGGCTTAGGAGTTGGGATTGGAATTATTGCTTTTCTGATTGCACATTATGGATTTCACGCGACTTTAAAAACGTCTTTTATATCAATAATCGTAGCTTTGGTTTTATGTAATACCATTATTATGCGCTTATCGAGAAATATTTGGATCAATATTTTTATCGATTACGATAAGAATTGGAAAGATAAACTAGTTAAGTAGTTTTTTGTCAGTCTGAGCGAAGTCGAAGACAATTCTTTTGAAAAATATTTTGGTTCAATGAAAAACACTTCGATACTTCGGCAAGCTCAGCACAGGCAAGCTCAGTGTGACAATAGTTTTATTACCTAAATAATTTTTTATAAATTCTATTGATAGAAATTTCGTTATCTAATTCGACGTCATTTTCAATGAATTGAAATAATTTATCAGATAAATAAGGAGCGAATAATACACCACGAGTTCCAAATCCGTTTAGAATATACAAGTTTTTGTGTGAATGATGTCTTCCTAAAAGCGGTCTTCGGTCTTTTACGGTTGGTCTAATTCCGGCTAAATGTTCGATGACTTCAAATTCGCAAGAAATTAAGTCTTTTAAATTTGATAATAATTCGTTTTTACCTGTTTCGGTTTTGTTTGTGGTTTTGTCTTCCCAATTATATGTCGCACCAACTTTATATAAATCTTTTCCGATTGGTAAAATCCAAATACTTGAATTTATGATTTCGTCCAAATTTAGGTTTTCAGCCTTTATAATTAAAAGTTCTCCCTTCGTTCCGTCTAGTGGTAAATTGTTGAAATATGGATTGCTGTGTAGGCCAAAACCTTCTGCAAATACAATTTGTTTCGCTTTGATGTTTTTGTATTGAATGTGGTTTTCTTCAATAACTAATTGAGAATAATCAAAAGTGTCTTCTAAATAACTATTTTCAGAAACTAAGTATTGAGTATAATTTTCCTTTAGTTTTTTAGTATCTAAAAATCCAGTATGATTTACTTTTCCGAATTTATATGGGTGTGTAATGAATTGATTTTGTAAAGTTTCTAAATTACTATTTAAATAGTTGGATAGTGTAGGCTTGTCTGAAGCGGTAAACCAATTGTTTTGTTCTTCTATGGAATTTAATTTTCTCAAAAGCGGAATTTCAAACAGCAATTTTTCGTTTAATTTTTGTTCTAAGGTTTTGTAGAAAGGAATTGAGATTTCTAGTTGTGGTTCGGCTTCCCAAATTTTAGTAAATCTTTTTAAAACAACAGGATTGTATAAGCCACCCGCAATAGTTGTTGAATTTTGCGAATTATCATTTATGACCATAATTGTTTTATGATTTAAAAGACAAGTTTCTGCAAAAGAAATTCCAGCTAAACCAGAACCAATAATTAGATAATCAACTTCCATTTTTTTTATAATTGTCCACAAATTTAAACAAAATAAGAGGATTGATATTATTAAGTAAAAAAAAAACTCTTGCCGAAGCAAGAGTTTTTTGTATTATGATTGGAGAAATATTTTAATTAGTAATTCCACATATCTAATTCGAAATTACGTATTTTTTCTTTTACTCTTTCAGATTCTAATAATTGCATTTGAGAATTTTCTTTCATGTAATCTTTAATTAATCTGTCACCGTAAACATTTTCCTCTAAGTAAATTACTGCGCCAAAACGACGAGCATTTAATAAGTGGTCAAAAGAGAATGGCATTGCTGAGTTTTTTTCATTGAAAGCTTTTGCTCCATGTAAAACATCTCTTGATGATGGGAAATAAACCCAGAATAATTCGATTGGTGGTTCGTTTTTACCAGCTTCAGAGTTCATTGTATAAACGTCTGGAACTAATGGACAAATTCCCATTAATCTGTATTTTAATTCACCTTGACGTTTGTCGAAATACCATAATCCTTTGATTTTGTATCCTTGAACATCAATAGCTTTAATTTCAGTTTTTACAATGTATTCTTCTGAAACTTTTGTAGCACCTGAATTTAATTCTTCAATACCTTGGTCAGTAGTATCCGTAAACACTAATGATTTTTCAATATCTTCTAAAGTTTTTTTAGCTGTAAAGTATCCAGAATCATATACTTCAGTGATTTTTTTGTCTCTCATTGCTTGAGTCAAAACATCATATAAAGGTTTTCTATCTGGACCTAAATCGCCTTCAATAGGATAATACATTGGAAAGTTAACTCTTTGATTTACATCAATAATTTCCCAAACTGTTTTTCCCATTAAAACATCTCTATCACCTACATAACCGTAAGGTAATGGTTTGTCATTGTCTGCAACCATCTCTGCTTCTGTCTTTTTACCGATTTCAGCAGGAGTTTTTGCGTTTAGTAAGTTAGATTGAGCAAATGAAAACGTGCTTAAACTAAATACTGTTACTAATAAAAAATTTCTCCAATTCATTTTTTTATTTTATTTAAATATTATTGTATTTCGTATGTACAAACTGATACACCTTTTGGTCTTTGTTCGATTCCAGAGAAACTAGCTTTAATTTCTGAAATAACAATTACATCACCTCTACCAGCTTTAGCAATTGCAGCTCTAGCTCTTCCATCCATTTTATTACCAGATACTACGATAGTAGGTTGTCCAGGAACTTTGATGTTAAATTGAGATACATTTACAGTAACAGGGAAATCGAAATCTTCCATTACAGCTGATACAGAACATACACCTAAGTTTTCTTTACTACCTTTTGCAGCAGCTACACCTCTAATTAAACCAGTTGGTGCAGGTAATCCTTTGATACGGAATTCTTTTTTGTCAGAAACCACTTTTCCATCAGGTAGAGTAGCACTAACGTTAATCATTACAGTACTTCCATTTCCAGGTTTTAACACGTATTTTCCGTTAGTTCCAGTCATTCCAGCTGCATTTGCTTTTACTTTATCGTTAGAAACTCCAGCAAAAGATATAGTCATTGGGTTAGCAACTCCTCTATATACAACATTCATTTTATCTGCAGAAATAGTAGCAGAATTTGGTCTTGGAACAACAACATAAGTACCTTCGAATTTTAATGGAATTTCTTTTCCATCTTCTAAGAAACCAAATTGTCCAGAAATTGTTTGCTCTCCAATACCACCAGCAGTCATAGATATAACAGCTTGTCCGTTTTGAATTTTACCAGGTCCTTTGAAAGAAGTTGGTTGTGTATTTGCGTCATAACGACCTAATACAACTTTACCAGTTACTTGCTCACCTTGGAAATATGCATTTTTATCTAAAACAACAATCGCTTGGAAGTTTTTCATAGAAGCAGCAGTTTTTAATGCGTTTCCTAAGAATAAGTTATATGCTCCAGCTTCAGTGTTTTTAACATCATTTTGCATAGCAGTTAAAAAAGTTAAAGTAGATACAGCAGGGAAACCTTTTGTTTTATAATCTAAAAATTTAACTTTAATATTTTCTCTGTTTGTGATATCAGCAGTTGAAAATTTCTTTTCAATTTCTTTGATAAAAGGAATGTATTTTACATCGCTTCCTAATACTTTTTTGATATCAGCAACATACTTGTCAATTTTTGCAACAATTTCTTTACCTCTTGAGCTATATCCATCTCCTGCGAACCATTTCTCGTCGATAGTTGATTTATCCATAGCTTCGAAAGGTAATTTACCATTTTCGTCTGGCTCAATTCCTTCAGTAACTTCAGCTTTTACTGTTTCAATAAAAGCAGTAAATTCTTTTGAAATTTTAGCAACATCAACAGCTTTTTTAGCTGATTCTGCATATTTAGCTGGCTCGTCACTAGCTTTAGTATTTAAAGCTGATAATAAATTACCATTAGCTTCCTCAGTTAATTTGTTTGACTCAGTAAATTTATCGTTAAAGTTACCGAAAGCTGTTAAAACTTCTTTTGACATGTTTAATGCCAACATCGCGATGAAAACCAAGTACATTAGGTTAATCATCTTCTGTCTAGGGGTTAATTTTCCTCCTGCCATTTCGTAATAATTAGTTTAGTTAATTAAATTGTAATTTATTTGATAAAACTAATTATCCTTTGTTTTGCATTGCAGATAACATTCCACCATATACAGCATTTAATGAAGATATGTTAGAAGTCATAGATTGCATTTGTTGTTTTAATTTGTCTGCATTTTCAGCGATTTGAGCATTTGCTTCAGCATTTTTCTGACCTGCTTCAACTTGTGCAGTATATAAGTTGTTTAATGCTTCTAATGAACTAGATGCTTTAACCATTTCTTCTGCATATTTCTTTTGTGAAGCCATTGCATCAACTGTAGGAGCGATACCTTTAGCAGCACCTTCGAAGTTTTTAATGCTATTTCCTAAGCTTGCCATTAATTCACCATCAATTTTAGCTTCTTTTAATAAGTTGTCTAATTTTTGAGATAATAAACCTTGTGCTTCAGCTGGATCTTCTTTCTTTAATGATTTTGGTTTAGCATCACCACCTGCTAATTCTGGGTAAACTAAAGCCCAATCTAATTCTTTTTCTACTGGTTCAAAAGCAGATAATGCGAAAATTGCCGCCTCTGTTAATAAACCTATTACAAGCATTGGTCCTGCTCCTGGCCAGTGCATTAATTTGAATAATGCTCCAACGATTACAACTGCTGCTCCCATTCCGTAAAGGAATCCCATTACTTTTTTGCTTAATAATGCCATAATTTAAAATTTTAGTTAGTTAAGTATAATTAATTAGTTAAGTTAATTCTTGATTGTTAGTTTGGTTATTTTGGTTTAGTTCCAGTAGCATCAGTACCCATGTAATCTTGTACTGTTCTGAAACCGATGTAACTTCTTGCAGAATCTGCATATTCGAAATCACGAGTTGAAACTTGTAAGAAGAATGCAACATCTTTCCAAGATCCACCACGAACCACTTTTCTTTGGTTTTTAGGATCTGCAACGTTTGGATTCATACTTGAAACGAATTCATAAGCTCCAGCATCATAAGCTGTTTCTGTCCATTCAGAAACGTTACCAGCCATATTGTATAAATTGAAATC
Organism: Bacteroidota bacterium; assembly: GCA_040385445.1. Lineage (GTDB taxonomy): Bacteria > Bacteroidota > Bacteroidia > Flavobacteriales > Flavobacteriaceae > Flavobacterium. Next base: position 80,579 of record JAZKHI010000023.1, read on the forward strand.
ATTTGGCTCGTATGATTTAGCTTCAACAGTGTATAAAGCACCATCTGCAGCATAATCTCCTCTGTTTGGTTTGAAGTTAGCTAAGAAACATCCTCTGTCGTTTTTAGCATAAGGCCCTCCCCATGGGTAAGTTCCTGATTCGATTCCACCTCTTGCAGCATATTCCCATTCTGCTTCAGTTGGTAAACGGAAAGAGTTTACTTGATCTCTACCTTTTTGTTTTTTAACATAAGAGTTTTTGTACATTGTTCTCCAAGCACAGAATGCTTTTGCTTGTTTCCAAGAAACTCCAACTACTGGATATTCTCCGTAAGCTTGGTGCCAGAAATAATCATTGTGCATTGGTTCGTTGTAAGAATATGCGAAATCCTTAATCCAAGAAGCAGTGTCTGGATAAATTTCTAAAGGTGGTGCATCTTCGTAGAAGTTTTTACGACCTTTTTTCTTTACAGCTTTATTTAAATCAACTTGATTGTATTTGAATTTTAATTTACTTACATCAATCGTTTTTAACCCATTAAACGATTCTGATTCAGGTAAATACATAGAATCCATTACTTCAACATAATCCGCATCTGGATATTTTGCAGTTTCAGTAATTAATTTTACTTTTTTATTTGTTTTTCTATTCGCATATGGATCTTTGTCAGTTCCAACGCTGTAATAGTTTTCGTACATATATTTGTCATATGCCGTCATTTTTTCAGGATCAGTATCAGCAAAAGCGAAATCTCCAATGCTTCCAGTTTTTCCACCTTTACCACCGGCTGCAGGTTTTGCACCAGATTCTTCAGCTTGAATAGCTAATCTTGTTCTAATAGTTGAATCTTTCACCCATTCTACGAATTGACGGTATTCACTATTTGTAATTTCTGTTTCATCCATATAAAAAGAACGAACAGTAACAGTCTTAGTTGGAGCATCTTGAACATTGGCAACGTCATCATCTGACTTACCCATTATAAAAGAACCTCCAGGTATAAGTGACATACCAAATGGCTTTTCAGAAAACCACTTCTTGCCTTTAACTCCTACCAGTTCACCTTTATCGCCTTTTCCACAGCTTGTAAATAAAGCTAATGCTGCCGATAATACTAAAAACTTTTTCATATTAATTGGGTTATATAAATTTATTTTATTTTAGGGTTCAAACCTATCTATTTATTTTGACATATACAATAGCTATCTTAAAAAAAACTAAAAAAAATGTATTTTATCGGTAAATATTGCACTTTTGACGATGTTTTAATAACTTTTTTTATGCGCTTTCCACCATCTTTCAGGTATTTCTGCATTACATGCTGCGATATAATCGTCGTTTGTGCATGGTAATAACGTTTTTTTAACAGTTTTATTGTATATTGTATTATAATTTATTTCCATCCACCATCTTTCAGAACGATTACTCTTGTAGAAAACTAATTCTTCATCTTCTGCTAAGACAATATATCTGTTATAATTTGTTTTTTCTTCAAATGGATATTCATAACTTCTCAAATGATATCCTTCTATGAAATACCAAACAATTTGTGCAATTAGTTCGTTTTCGTTTCTACTATAAAACTGATTGAATATGCCAAATACACTTACTTTATCGCTAATTCCAGCATATCTAGCTAATGCGCATATTTCTCTTCCGTCAAATCCGTTTGGATAAAATTCGGTTGTATTTCCAGAATCTGAAGATTTTACCGATTTTAAATCTAAACTGATAATATCTGCATCTCTAAAAATGGGTTCTACAATAGCTGGATTCTTAATAATTTCTCCTAATCTATACGTGTCAAAATATAATTTTTCAATTAAATCTATTTCTTCTTGAGAAGTATAATAGGTTTGATAACCCACACTGCTGAAATTATATAGATTGTTTGGTTCTTCAATTATTATTCTTGAAAGATATGAATCCGATTGTAATTTTTCTTCTTTGGCAAAATCAAACTTATTATCAATCGCTACTAAATTTACCATTTGATCTAAATTATCAAAAGAACGATACATAGCATAAGTTAAATCTTGCGACCCACCAATTACCAAAGGTATAATTTTTTGCTTAATTAATTCGGCGCAAATTGTTTTTAACACAAAATAAGTGTCACTTGTTTCATTTCCAACTAAAATATCGCCTAAATCAGCAATACCTTTATTCCAGTTTCCTGGAAATAAGCTGTATAATGTTTTTCTGAAATTGTCGAAATCATAATTTTCATTATCTAAATCGGCACCTCTATTTTCATTGGCACAAATAATTGCAACTGATATATTTTCTAAATTAGGATAATCGGTTTTCGTATGCAATACAACTTTTTTACCTAATGTTTGATTAGATAAACTTTCTGTAAACTTTTGAATTTCTTCCGATACAGGTTGTAAATATTCGAAAATCATAATTTTTAAATTATTTCTTTTTAGTTACTGCTTTTTTAGCAGGCGCTTTTTTTGCCGCTGTTTTTTTAGCTGGTGATTTTTTTTCAATCATCTCTTTAACTTCCTCCAAAGTTAATTTAGTTGCATCAATATCTTTACTTAATTCAATTTTTATTTTTCCTTTCGTAATTACCGATCTTCCCCAACGTGCTTTTTCGACTTTAATACCTTCTTCTTTCCAGTTATGAAGGACTTTATCGATATCTTTTTGTTGTTTGTCTTCAATTAATTCGTTAATATCTGCTTGAGATAAATTATCGAAATCGTATTTCTTATTCACATTGATAAAAATTCCATTCCATTTTAAGAAAGGTCCAAAACGACCTACACCTTTTTGAACAGGTAAATTATCATAAGTGGCAATTGGAGCGTCCGCTTTTGTTTTTTCTTGAATCAATTCAATCGCTCTTTCCATTGTTACATCTAATGGTTCTTCGCCTTTAGTTAAAGAAATAAATTGCGAACCAAATTTCACATAAGGTCCAAAACGCCCGTTATTGACTTCAATTTCTTCACCTTCATAAGTTCCTAAAGATTTTGGTAATAAAAATAAATTTAAAACTTCTTCTAAAGTAATTGAACTTAAATTTTGTTCTGCTCTTAAACTAGCGAATTGTTTTACTTCATCGTCAATTGCTCCAATTTGAGCCATTGCACCGTATTTTCCTAAACGAACAGAAACTGGTTTTCCAGATTTTGGATCCGTTCCTAAAATACGTTCTCCAGATTCGCGTTCTGCTGTCGTTTCAACTTTAGTTACAATAGGGTGAAAATGGTTGTAAAACGTACTCATCATTTTATGCCAATCTTCATTTCCAGCTGCAATTTCATCGAAATCTTGTTCTACTTTTGCTGTGAAATTATAATCTAAAATCGTTTCGAAGTTTTTCACTAAGAAATCGGTCACAATTCCTCCAATATCCGTTGGGACTAATTTTCCTTTATCTGAGCCAGAATTTTCCTTTAAAGTTTGTGATTTGATCTCATTTGCGATTAAAGTCAATTGCTCGTATTTTCTTTCTGCTCCTTCAAAACTACCTTTTTCAACATAGTTTCTATTGATAATGGTAGAAATAGTTGGGGCATATGTTGAGGGACGACCAATTCCTAATTCTTCTAATTTTTTTACTAATGAAGCTTCTGTATATCTACTTGCTGGTCTGGTAAAACGTTCCGTTGCAGCGATAAATTTATTGTTTAGTTTTTCGTTAACTTTTAAAGCAGGTAACATGCCTTCTTGTTCTTCTTCATCGTCATCATTACCTTCTAAGTACACTTTTAAGAAACCATCAAATTTGATTACTTCACCCGTTGCAGAGAAATATTCGTTATGAGTATTCGATGCAATTTTAACATTTGTACGTTCTAATTCTGCATCACTCATTTGAGAAGCTAAAGTACGTTTCCAAATTAAATCATATAAACGCGCTTGATCTCTATCAATATCAACTGTATGACGACTCATGTCTGTCGGACGAATGGCCTCGTGAGCTTCTTGAGCGCCTTTAGATTTCGTGTTGTAATTTCTTGGTTTGCTGTATTCTTTTCCGTAATAAGAAGTAATTTCAGCTTGTGCCGCAGACATCGCTTCTTCAGAAAGGTTTACACTATCCGTTCTCATATAAGTAATCAAACCGGCTTCGTATAAACGTTGTGCAATTTGCATCGTAATTCCAACAGGTAAATACAATTTACGAGCCGCTTCTTGCTGTAAAGTTGAAGTCGTAAATGGAGCTGTTGGTGATTTTTTGGTTGGTTTAGTTTCTAAATCGGCAACTTTAAAATCGGCTTTTATGTTTTTTTCTAAAAAGGCTTGCGCTTCTTCTTTCGTGTTGAAATTTTTGCTCAGTTTGGCTTTAACCGTTTTTCCAGCTTCGTTTGTAAATTCAGCACTGATTGAATAACTCGCAACTGGATTGAAATTTTGGATTTCTCTTTCACGTTCCACAATTAAACGAACAGAAACGGATTGTACACGTCCAGCAGACAAACCGCCTTTTACTTTTTTCCAAAGTACTGGCGATAATTCATAACCTACTAAACGGTCTAAAACTCTACGAGCTTGTTGAGCGTTTACTAAGTTGTAATTTATATCTCTTGGATTTTCAATCGCCTTTAAAATGGCAGTTTTTGTAATCTCGTGAAAAACAATACGTTTTGTTTTGGCTGGATCTAATTTTAATTCTTCTGCTAAATGCCAAGAAATAGCTTCTCCCTCTCGGTCCTCATCGGAAGCTAACCAAACCATGTCGGCATTTTTAGATAAGTCTTTTAGTTTTTTTACTAATGCTTTTTTATCCGGAGAAACCTCATATTTAGGTTTGAAGTTGTCGTTCACATCTACACCAATTTCCTTTGAAGGTAAATCTGCAATATGTCCGTAACTCGATTCCACTTGGAAATCTGCTCCTAAAAATTTTTCTATGGTTTTTGCCTTTGCAGGTGACTCCACGATAACTAAATTCTTCGCCATTTTCATTTATTTGATTTGGCAAAAGTATATTTTTTTTTTGATTAATATATATAGGTGTAGTTTTTTTGATTTTTTTAGTTTTTTGTATACGCGAAGAATTTTCGAAATATTTTGTTAAACTGATGCTGACAATTTGGCAGATAGTAAAATTTAGTACTATCTTTGCAGACTGAATTTTCGAAAGAATAGTTTTCGAAAATAAAATTATAATACGGGTTATGGAAGAAAAGGTTATAGAAGAAAGCAAACAAGGAACTTCAATGGTTTTGGAAACAAAAAAAGAAAACCAAAAAAAGTTATTTATAGAAAGCTATGGTTGTCAAATGAACTTTGCAGATAGTGAAGTCGTGGCTTCTATTTTAGCGAATGAAGGATATAATACTACTCAAGTTTTAGAAGAAGCCGATTTGGTTTTGGTTAATACTTGTTCGATAAGAGATAAAGCAGAAGTAACCGTTCGTAAACGATTACAAATGTATAATGCCGTAAAACGAGACATCAATCCGAAAATGAAGGTTGGAGTTTTAGGTTGTATGGCAGAACGTTTAAAAGAAAAATTTTTAGATGAAGAAAAAATTGTAGATATGGTTGTAGGACCGGATGCTTACAAAGACATTCCGAATTTATTGAAAGAAGTAGAAGACGGTCGTGATGCAATAAACGTTATTCTTTCAAGAGAAGAAACGTATGCAGATATTTCTCCAGTGCGTTTAAGTAGCAACGGAATTACAGCTTTTGTATCGATTACTCGTGGTTGCGATAATATGTGTACTTTTTGTGTAGTGCCTTTTACTCGTGGTCGTGAGCGTAGTCGTGAACCTGAAAGTATTGTGGAAGAAATTGCTGATTTATGGAGTAAAGGTTTTAAAGAAGTTACTTTATTAGGTCAGAATGTTGATAGTTACCTTTGGTATGGTGGCGGATTGAAAAAAGATTTCGAAAAAGCAAGTGAAATGCAAAAAGCAACTTCAGTAGATTTTGCTCAGTTGTTAGACAGATGTGCGACGCAATTTCCAAAAATGCGTTTCCGTTTCTCGACTTCAAATCCACAAGATATGCATATTGAAGTGATTGAAGTCATGGCAAAACACCATAATATTTGTAATTACATTCACTTACCAGTTCAAAGTGGAAGTACCAGAATTTTAAAAGAAATGAATCGTCAACATACTCGTGAAGAATATATTACGTTGGTTGATAATATTTATAAAATCATTCCAGATATCACTTTGTCTCAAGATATTATTGCTGGTTTCCCAACAGAAACTGAAGAAGATCATCAAGATACTTTAAGTTTATTAGAATATGTAAAATACGATTTCGGATTTATGTTCTCTTATTCGGAAAGACCGGGAACTTTAGCTGCTAGAAAAATGGAAGATGACGTTCCAGAAGAAGTGAAGAAACGTCGTTTAAATGAAATTATTGAAGTACAACAACGTATTGCTTTAGAACGTACACAACGTTTTATTGGTGAAACTGTTGAAGTTTTAGTAGAAAAAGATTCTAAACGTTCAGACAAACAATGGAGTGGAAGAAATTCACAAAGTACGGTGGTGGTTTTTCCAAAAGAAAATTATAAACCAGGCGATTTCGTAATGGTTAAAATATCTGATTGTACAAGTGGAACCTTAATCGGTGAAGCAGTTGGATATTCTGAAATTATGAATTAATTTTTTTGTTTCAAGTTTCAAGTTATGAAAGTTTCAAGTTAACTTTTCAAACCTGAAACTTGAAACCTGAAACAATATATATGGAATCAGTTCAAAACATAAAACAACGCTTTGAGATTATTGGGAACGACCCAAAACTCAATCGTGCCGTAGAAAAAGCCATTCAGGTTGCTCCTACAGATATTTCTGTATTGGTAACAGGAGAAAGTGGTGTGGGAAAAGAAAGTATTCCTAAAATCATTCATTCTTTATCGCACAGAAAACACGGAAAATACATTGCGGTAAATTGTGGTGCTATTCCTGAAGGAACTATTGATTCGGAACTTTTCGGACACGAAAAAGGTTCGTTTACAGGTGCGACAGGAACTCGTGAAGGATATTTTGAAGTAGCCGATGGTGGAACTATTTTTTTAGATGAAGTTGGAGAATTGCCTTTAACAACGCAAGTGCGTTTGTTGCGTGTTTTGGAAAATGGAGAATTTATTAAAGTAGGTTCTTCTCAAGTGCAAAAAACGAATGTTCGAATTGTAGCGGCAACTAACGTAAATATGTTAGAAGCTATCGAAAAAGGAAAATTCCGTGAAGATTTATATTACCGTTTAAGTACAGTTGAAATTAATTTGCCAGCTTTACGCGAAAGAAAAGAAGACATTCATTTGTTGTTTCGTAAATTTGCTGCCGATTTCGCTCATAAATATAAAATGCCTCCAATTAAATTGTCTGACGATGCCGTGAGTTATTTGATGCATTATCGTTGGAGTGGAAATATCAGACAATTAAGAAACTCAGCTGAACAAATTTCGGTTTTAGAAACCAATAGAGATATTTCTCTAACCGCTTTAAAATCGTATTTGCCAAGTAACGAAGGTAATTCGCTACAAGTGGTTGGTGCTGACGCGAAGAAAAGCACGTCTGATTTTAGTAACGAACGTGAAATTTTGTATAAAGTTTTGTTTGATATGAAAAGCGATTTAACCGATTTAAAAAAGCTAACATTAGAATTAATGCAAAATGGAACTGCGAAAGTTCAGGAAAATAATAAATCGCTGATTCAAAAAATTTATGGAGGTTCTGAAGAAAAAAATACTATTTTTGAACAAGAATCAAAAATTAAGGCTTTATCAAAAGAAGAAGAAATAGAAGAAGTAGAGCAAGAAGAATTTGATGATGACGATGACGATTTCAACAATAATTACCTGTATGCGGAAACAATAGACGAGGCGGAAACGTTGAGTTTAGAAGCGAAAGAAATAGAATTGATTAAAAAATCGTTAGAAAAAAATAAAGGAAAAAGGAAAGCTGCGGCTGACGAATTAGGTATTTCTGAAAGAACTTTATACAGAAAAATTAAACAATTTGATTTGTAAGATAAATGAAGAAATTAAACATAAAAATAATTGCAATTTTAACCTTGTTTACGCTAGTAAGTTGTAATGTAAATTATAACTTTACGGGAACTGGAAAAATAAATGCAAAAACTTTTCAAGTAAATTATTTTACAAATAATGCCGAAATTGTTGAAGTTGGAATTGAAAGAACGTTTACACAGAAACTACAAAATACAATTTTAAATCAAACGAATTTAAACTTAGTGTCTTCTGGTGGTGATTTGTTATACGAAGGCGAAATTGTAGATTATCGTATTGCGCCAATGTCGGCAAATGCAGCCCAACAATCGTCACAAAATAGAATGACAATTTCTATTAATGTAAGATATTCTAGTAAAAATTCGGAAGATGATAATTTTGAAAAACGATTTTCATTTTATTACGATTATGACGCAAATCAATTGCCGTCATCTGTTTTAAGTGCTGCGTTGGATGTTATTTACGAACGTATTACTCAAGATATTTTTAATGAATCATTAGCAAAATGGTAATTTTAAAACTTTAATTTTTTTACTTTTTACTTGGCTCTTTTATAAATGAACACAAACGATTATATCAACTTACTCAATAATTCTAAAGCTATTAACGACAAACAAACGTTAGTACTAGAAACTATTGTGCAAGAATTTCCTTTCTATCAAAGTGCTCGTGCTTTGTATTTAAAAGGATTGTATAATCAGGAAAGTTTCAGATATAATTACGAATTAAAGAAGACTGCTTCTCATACAACGGATAGAAGTGTGTTGTTCGATTTTATTACTTCAGACGATTTTAAAATTTTTCAGCAAGAAGTGTACGATAAATACCAAGCTGAAATTCAGAATATAATTGTTGCCGATTTTGAATTGGTTCAGGTTGAAGGATTGGATGTGGATTTAAATTCGATTTCAACAGTTCAAAAAAATATTCGTACAGAATTTGTTGCAAGTTCAGAACCAAAAACACCAAACGAAATTGTTGAAGCCGAATTAGAGATAGGTAAACCATTACAATTCGAAAAAAATGAAACACATTCATTTTCTGAATGGTTACAATTATCTAAAATTTCACCAATTGTTCGTGAAGAAGAAGAAAAAAAGCCAGTGATATCATCAGAATTAGAAAAAAAATTCGATTTAATTGAAAAATTTATTGAGCTAAATCCGAGAATACCGCAAGCAAAAGATGTTACGTCAGTACCAGCAAATATTGCTAAAAGCAACGAAATGCCTTCGTCTATTATGACGGAAACTTTGGCTCAAATTTATCTCGAACAGAAAAAATATACGAAAGCCATACAAGCTTATGATATTTTAATTTTGAAATATCCAGAAAAAAGTAGTTTCTTTGCAGACCGAATAAAAAATATAAAAATTTTACAACAAAATAATTAATACAGAAGTTATGTCATTTACAATTTTTTTAGCATTAATCATCATCGTATGTTTCTTATTAATCTTAACTATTATGGTTCAGAATCCTAAGAGTGGAGGTTTGTCTTCATCTTTTGGTGGTGGTGGTCAAATGGGAGGTGTACAAAAAACTACCGACTTTTTAGAAAAAACGACTTGGGTTTTAGGAGGTTCATTAATCTTATTAATCTTATTATCTACATTAAGTTTTAATGGAGGTACAGGTGGTTCTAAATTAGTAGATGAAAATGCTGCTCCAGCCGTTTCGAAAGAAGCTCCAGCTAAACCAGCAACAACTCCTGCAGCTAAACCAGCGGATTCTGCAAAATAATATTTTGCTATTCATATCATAAAATGCCAGCCTGTCAGTGCTGGCTTTTTCATTTAAGTAAAATTGTCAGAAATTACATTTGGCACAATTTCTGAAATGATAGAAAAACGAAAAATAAATTAACATAAACATATAATTATGTCATTAAATATTAAACCTATTGCAGACAGAGTAGTAATTGAACCTTCTGCTGCAGAAACAACTACTGCATCAGGAATTATTATTCCAGATACTGCTAAAGAAAAACCTCAAAAAGGAACTGTTGTTGCCGTTGGAGCTGGTAAAACTGATTATACAATGACTGTGAAAGTTGGCGATACTGTTTTATATGGTAAATACGCAGGAACTGAATTAAAATATGAAGGTAAAGATTACCTAATTATGCGTGAGGACGAAATTTACGCGATATTATAAATTCTTTGTTTCAGGTTTAAAGTTTCAAGTTAAAAAACTTTAATTTCTGAAAATACTATTATTAAAATTGATTTATTGGTTGTTCAACTTCAAACAAAAACAACCTTAAACTTTAAACAAAAAATTACAATGGCAAAAGATATAAAATTTGATATAGAAGCA
>JAZKHI010000024.1:0-39107 GCA_040385445.1 Bacteroidota bacterium
TGATCTTTTTTATGATGATCGGCGTGTAAATTCCATAAAAAGCCATGCATTACGTACTTGTGCGTGAACCAAGCCATAAATTCCATCATGAAAAAAGTAAGTATAAAAACTACTATATATAACCACATATTTTTATTTTTTAATTTCGTAAATCACAAATCGTAAATCGAAATTTACAACAAATTTAATCTATATTTCACATAGCAACGAGCCAAAAGTTCTATTTTTTGATAATCAGGAACTCTAATTCTGGTGTTTTTAATTTCTGTTGAAGGCGTTGCTTTTAATCGAGTTAATAATCTTTTGTAATATCTGTAAGCGGTGTAAACTCCAAATTTAGCTTCAATTGGTAAACGTAAAATACCTTCGTAAGCCATTTTGAAATCATTTTCAATATCTTCAATAATTTCTCTCTTAGAAGATTCTGTCAGTTTTGATAAATCGGTATTAGGGAAATAAGTTCGGTTTAATCCTTCAAAATCGTCTTTCAAATCTCTTAAGAAATTCACTTTCTGAAATGCAGAACCTAATTTCATTGCCGAATCTTTTAAATCATCGTATTTTTTTTCATCACCATTTACAAAAACCATCAAACACATTAAACCAACAACATCAGCACTTCCGTAAATATATTCATGATATTCTTCGGTAGTTTTATATTCAGATTTTACTAAATCGAGTTTCATACTTTTCATAAAAGAATCAATAAGTTCTTGATTGATTTTATATCTGTGAACTGTATGTTGAAACGAGTTTAAAATCGGATTCAAACTAATTTTGTCTTTTATCGCATCAGCTAATTCATTCTCGAATTTCTGAAATAAAACCTCTTTATTATAGTCATGAAAACTATCTACAATTTCGTCTGCAAAGCGAACAAAACCATAAATATTATAAATGTCTTGCCTGATGGAAGGCGCCAACATTTTTACAGCAGATGAAAAAGAAGTGCTGTAAGCTTTGGTGACTTTTTCACTACAAGCAAAAGAAACGGTGTCAAATAATGCCTTCATTTTATTGATATTTTTGTATTAATTGTGATACTAATTTTCCTGATATTAATGCGGGCGGAACACCTGGTCCGGGAATGGTCAATTGTCCTGTGAAATATAAATTCTTGACTTTTTTACTCTTTAATTTCGGACGCAAAACAGCGGTTTGTAATAAAGTATTTGCCATTCCGTAGGCATTTCCTTTATAGGAGTTGTATTCCGATTTGAAATCGTTTACACAAAATGATTTTTTGAAAACGATGTTATTTCGAACGTCTTGTTTGGTGATTTCTTCAAATCGAGATATTATTTTTTCAAAGTAAGTTGCTCTTAATTTTTCTGTATCTTCTAAATCAGGAGCAATTGGCACTAAAAAGAAGCCGTTTTCGCAACCTTCTGGTGCTGTTTGTTTATTTGTTACTGAAGTGAAATTCGCATAAAACAAAGGTTTTTCTGGCCATTTTGGAGCATCGTAAATGTCAACCGCATGTTTGTCAAAATCGGTATCAAAAAATAAATTGTGATGACATACGTTCTCTAGTTTTTTATTGAACCCAACATAAAACAATAGGGAAGAAGGTGCAAATGTTTTTTTGTTCCAATATTCTTCTGAATATTGTCTGTTTTCAGATGGTAAAAGTGTTTCCGTATGATGGTAATCGGCACCAGAAAGCACTACATCGGATTTTAAAATTTCATTATTTATTTTAATTCCGATAGCTTTATTATTTTCAACTATAATTTCTTGAATATTTGAATTGGTATGATACGACACGCCTAATTCAGTTCCAAGTTTTATCATAGCCTGAATCACGTCAAAAAAACCATTTTTAGGTTGCCAAGTTCCTAAACCAAAATCGGCATAATTCATAAAATTATAAAATGATGGTGTGTCTGAAGGTTTTGCTCCTAAAAACAAAACTGGGAATTCTAAAATTTGTTGTAAGTTTTTATTCTTTATTTTTTGTCGAACATCTCTTTTGATGTTTGAAAAGAATTGATCTAATTTTAATGCAGTTTGCGGTGTAATCAATTCGAAAATAGATTCTCCAGGTCTGTAAACTAAATCTTTTATGGCAATTTCATAATTACTTTTTGCGTTAGAGATGAATTTTTCCAATTGTTTACCGCTACCTTTTTCTATTTTTTCGAAATCGGAAATAATGGCTTTCAAATCATCTGAAACATCAAAATGTTCGTTATTTTCAAAAAAGACTCTATATCCTGGTGATAATTTTTTTAAGTTATAAAAATCGGAAGGTTTCTTGTTGAAATCGGCAAAAAAACTTTCAAAAACATCTGGCATCCAATACCAAGATGGTCCCATATCAAAGGTAAAGCCTTTTTCAGAAAATTGTCTGGCACGACCACCTAAACTGTTGTTTTTTTCAAACACAGATACTTTGTTCCCTTCTTTAGCCAAGTAGCATGCTGCTGCCAAGGAAGAAAATCCGGAACCTATTATTTGAATTGTTTTAGACATTTTTTATTAAATTACGTAATTTCTTTTTATATGGTTTATAATGTTTCTAAAAAATCGTTCATGTTTACAATCGAATGCACTTTTTCTGGAAGTTTTTCTGTGTTTATTGTCATCGCTTTTCTTCCAAAAATCAGTAGCTCATTATCGCTATCCTTTAAAATAGTATTGTCAAATTCATGAATATAATTTTCAATCTCATCTTCTTCAGGCTCAACAGTTAAATAGGTAATGTAATTTATTTTTTTAAAATGATTGTTTAAATCAATTAAGTTCTCAATTGGTAAACTTCTGCCTAAATATATGGAATGGTGACCGTTTGTAATGATTTCGTGATGTAAAAATAAAAGCCCTAAATCGTGAATTTCGTTAAAAGGCAAATACAAAACATAGGTTTTGTTTGAAATTTTATTTTGTTGTAATTGGTATTTTTCAATTTCAATTAAAATTTTATGTTTTATTAAATGTGAAATGAAATGTTCGTGAGCAGGAGTAATGGTGTTAGTTGTCCAAAGAACACCAATTTCTTCTAGAAAGGGAATAAATATTTCACAGAATATTTTACTAAAGCTTTTTTTAGTAAGTAATTCGTTATATGTGTTTGCAAAAAGTGATTGATCAAAATTTAACATGGCCATTTTGAAGTTACTCAAAACATGACTATTTACTGTTTTGTCATTTTGAATTTTTAATACAAATTTTTCAATTTCCTCTTGATTGAGCTTTGAGATTTTTGAAATTTTATATCCAAAATCAGTTAACAATTTTACGTTTAGAAGTTTTTGTAAGTTTTTAATATCATACATTCTAATGTTAGTGTCAGTGCGCATGGGTTCAAGCAAATCGTATCTTTTTTCCCAAATACGAATGGTATGCGCTTTAATGCTAGAAAGATTTTCTAAATCTTTAATACTGAATGTAGATTTTATATTGTTCATCTTTTTTGTAAAAAGTTTAAACAAAAATACATAAAAAATATTAAGAAGTACTATAAAAACAAAAAAATCCTGCAAAAGCAAGATTTTATAAAAGTGACCACAATGGGATTCGAACCCATACGCCTTGCAGCACCACCCCCTCAAGATGGCGAGTCTACCAATTTCTCCACATGGCCTAAAAAAAAAGAAGCTAAACAAATGCTTAGCTTCTTTTGGTGACCCCGCTGGGATTCGAACCCAGGACCCCTACATTAAAAGTGTAATGCTCTACCAGCTGAGCTACAGAGTCGTAGCAATGAAGTTGTAATTTTTTATATTTTGAAATATTTTAGTGACCCCGCTGGGATTCGAACCCAGGACCCCTACATTAAAAGTGTAATGCTCTACCAGCTGAGCTACAGAGTCGTAGCAATGAAGTTGTAATTTTTTATATTTTGAAATATTTTAGTGACCCCGCTGGGATTCGAACCCAGGACCCCTACATTAAAAGTGTAATGCTCTACCAGCTGAGCTACAGAGTCTAAAACTATTTCCTCATTGCGGGTGCAAATATAAGATGATTTATTTATTTCGCAATAGCTTTTTAGTATTAATTTAATATTTTTTTAAAATTAATTTATAACCCCTTAATTAATAAGTGGTTGTTATATGTTCGTTTTTTTTAATAATTAAAATTTCATTAAAATATTATACATTTATACCATAAAAACGGAGAAAATATTATGAAAATTATTCTAGTTGGATATATGGCATCGGGTAAATCTACCATCGGAAAACTACTTTCTGAGGCATTAAATGTATCTTTTTATGATTTAGACCATTTGATTGAAGCAAACTTGAATTTAAAAGTCAATGAAATTTTTGATCAAAAAGGAGAATTGTTTTTCAGAAAAAAAGAAAGAGAAGTGTTGATTGATTTTTTAAACACAACGGATAATTATATTTTGGCGTTGGGTGGAGGCACACCATGTTATTATGATAATTTTGAATTATACCAAAAAAAAAGTATACATTCTATCTATTTAAAAGCTTCTGTAGCTACTTTATTGGAACGATTACAATCTCAGAAAGCAACAAGACCATTAGTAGCAAGTTTAAACGAAAAAGAGTTACAAGATTTTGTAGCGAAGCATTTGTTTGAGCGCAACTATTTTTATCATCAAGTTGAAACCGTAATTTCAATTGACAATAAAAAAGAATCGGAAATCGTCTCGGAAATCGTAACTAAATTAGCTTAAATATACGTAAGAATTGTTTTCTTCAAAAACCACTTGAACGTGTTCTTGTAAAGAAGTTGACAATGATAAACCTTTAAAATCGGCCTTTACAGGATATTTTTTATGATTTCGGTCAATCAATACTGCTGTTTTAAATTTGTTTAGCGGAACATTTAAAAAATGCTTAATCGCGTAAATTAATGTGGCACCTGAATTTAAAACATCGTCCACTAAAACTAAATTTTTATTCGCGTAAGCATCAGAATTTAATGAAGTAGTTATTGGTTCTGATGGGTTTTGTTTATTAATATTAACTTCACAAATAGTAATTTTTATATCGCTAATGGTTTCTAATTGCTTGGCGATTTTCTGCGCGAAAGTGAATCCACTATTTGAAATTCCAGCAATTACTAATTCAGAATCGTTGGCAAACGTTTCGTAAATTTGATAAGCAATACGTTTTGTTTTGTGTTCTATTTCGGTGTGAGTTAAAATAATGTGTTGCATGGTTTATTTTTTTTCAAATGTAAAAAACAATTCTTTATTAGCACGTGGTTTTATCGAATTATATGCAGTTTCTAATGTTTTTATTGCAAATTTTTCTGAAAACAAATTTATATATTCTTCATAACTTCCTCCAAATGGCGGGCCAACTTTAGTTAATGGGAAATTAAATAATAAGCCAGCAATTTTTCCTTTTTCGGATAACAAATCATGCATTTTTGAAACATAATTTTCTCTTAGACTTGGGCTTAAAGCACAAAAGAAAGTTTGTTCAATAATTAAATCGTAGGTTTCTAAATGTTTAAAAAAATCATCACAAATTAAATATTTTTCTAATGTTTTGTTTCTTTTTAAAATAGCATCAATTGGCTGTTGAGCAAAATCAATTACAAAAACATTGTGAAATCCTTTTTCAATTAAATAATCTAATTCATAGGCATTTCCAGCTCCGGGAATCAGAATTTTAATGTCTTTGTTTTTCAGTTGGTCAATGTATTCTTTTAAAGGTGTTGAAATCTGGCCAATATCCCAAATAGCATCATTGTTTTCGTATCTGTTTTCCCAGTAGTCTTTATTCAATTTCGTCATCAATATCATTTTCAGTGTAATCAGAAATATCTCTTCGATCTTTTTTAGTTGGTCTTCCTTCACCTTTTGCTCTGTAATGTTCTTTAGAAAGTTTAATCATTTCTAAATGTTCGAAAGATTCAGGCGGAGTTTCATCTTTTCTATATAAGTCGACTAATTTAGCAGCCACTCTACTAGGTGGGATATCTAAAACCTTTATGATATAGTTAATTTGGTCTCTTCTTAAAGTAATTTTGTCTAATGGGAAAACGTCTCTAGAGGCTTTTGCCTTGACATTATTAACCGAAACATGTCCTTTTTTTATAGCTTCTGCTGCAAGACCTCGTGTCTTAAAGTATCTGATGCACCATAAATATTTGTCAATTCGCATAAAATTCAAAAATCAATGTTAATATTTGTACAAAAATAAATGAAAATCGTATCTTGCGGGCACTTTTTAAATTAAAATATTACAAAATGAAATTATCATTAAGATTATTACTTTTATTACCCTTTATACTTATTATGGTTGGTTGTCCATCAGATGATGAACCAACATCAATTGAATCAAGACCATATGCTGAAGTTTACGCCGAAGATATTGTTGAAATTGAAAATTTTATGGATGAGCATTTTATGACTGTTGATGGAGATAATAACGTTACTTTTACTAAAATTACATCTAGTACACCAGGTACACCAATTTCTGCACACCCTGATTTAACCTTTAAAACAATCACGAAAGGTGGTGTGGACCATAAATTATATTTTATTAAATTACAAGAAGGATTAGGTGATACGGATACAGATTTGGATACCGAAAATGATAATCCAACAAGATTAGATTCTATTTTTACTTCATATAAAGGTTTCAAAACAGATTTATCAAATTTTGATGAGGCTTCAAGTCCTATTTGGCTTGAATTAGAAGATGTAATTCAAGGATGGCAAGAAATTTTTCCAGAATTTAAAATTGGAAATTCAACAACTGATATTACAACTAATATAACAACTTTTAGTGGTTTTGGAGCTGGAGTTATGTTTGTTCCTTCTGCTTTAGCTTATTATAGTCAAAGTGCTGGATCAATTCCTGGTTATTCGCCAATAATTTTTAGTTTTAAATTAATGAAGTTACGATTTAAAGATCATGACGGTGATAAAGTATTATCTAAATATGAATATGGCGGACCAATTTCAAGTAATGCTTTGGATAGCGATGGTGATGGAAAAGTAGATTATGTTGATAATGATGATGATAATGATGGGAAACGAACTATAGAAGAAGTTAGAATTACTCCTGGAACTTCAAGTTGGCATACTTATGACAATATTCCTACTTGCGTTGGGGGTGGAAATGGAAAGAAAAAACATTTAGATCCATTTTGTCAATAATTTATAAATTAAACAAAATCCTGCCAAAAGCAGGATTTTTTTATTTGTAATACTAATTGGAAACTTTATCTTTGTTGAAAATATTTTAAACATGACAAACTTACAATCTATTATAGAAACAGCATGGGAAAATCGTGCGTTGTTACAAGAAGAAACTACACAAAACGCTATTAGAGAAGTTGTTGATTTATTAGATAACGGAACGCTTCGTGTAGCGGAACCAGTTGCTAATGGTTGGCAAGTTAACGAATGGATTAAAAAAGCAGTAGTGATGTATTTTCCTATTCAAAAAATGGAAACTTTAGAAGCGGGTATTTTCGAATACCACGATAAAATTCCATTGAAACGTAACTTCGCTGAAAGAGGAATCAGAGTGGTTCCAAATGCTGTTGCACGTCATGGAGCTTATATTTCTTCAGGTGTAATTTTAATGCCTTCTTATGTGAACATTGGTGCCTATGTTGATGAAGGAACTATGGTAGATACTTGGGCAACTGTTGGTAGTTGTGCACAAATTGGTAAACACGTACATTTAAGTGGTGGTGTTGGTATTGGTGGGGTTTTAGAACCTTTACAAGCGGCTCCAGTAATTATTGAAGACGGTGCTTTTATCGGTTCTCGTTGTATAGTTGTAGAAGGAGTTCGTGTGGAAAAAGAAGCTGTTTTAGGAGCTAATGTTTGCTTAACAGCTTCAACAAAAATTATTGATGTAACCGGAAGTGAACCTATTGAATATAAAGGTGTTGTACCTTCACGTTCAGTGGTAATTCCTGGAACATATACTAAAAAATTCCCAGCTGGTGATTTCCAAGTTCCATGTGCTTTAATCATCGGACAAAGAAAACCATCTACAGATTTAAAAACATCTTTAAACGATGCTTTACGCGAATATAACGTAGCAGTTTAGTGAATAAATTATCCGTAATAATTGTCAACTATAAAGGCTGGAATGCTTTAGAAGAATGTTTAGATTCTCTTGAGGATATTCATTCTGAAGAAATTTCTTTGGAAGTTATTGTGGTTGACAATTGTTCGAATGATGGGAATTTTTTTGTTTTTCAAAAGAAATTTCATCAGTTTACTTTTATTTTAAATTCTGGAAATAACGGTTTTGCTAATGGATGTAATGTTGGCGCTGCAAATGCGACATCAGATTATTATTTATTTTTAAATCCTGATACAAAAGTCACTCAAAATGATTTAGAGATTTACTTTAAATCCTACATCGAACATCAAGAAATTGCTTTAATGTCTTGTCTTCAAGTTGACGAAAAAGGAAAATATTATAAACAACACAATTTACTACCAAAAGTAATTACGTTTTTTGGTTTACCAAGAGCGATTTATAAAAAGCTATTTAAGAATAAAATTGACCAAACATTTAATAGTAACAACGAATTCTTATATCCAGAATGGGTAACAGGTGCAGTTGTGCTCATTAGTAAAGATTGGTTCAATAAAGTTAAGGGTTGGAATGAAGACTTTTGGATGTACATGGAGGATGTCGATTTGTGCAAAAAAGTTTCAGACAACGGAGGAAAAATTGCCGTTTTAAAAACAGCTACCATTTTTCATAAACATGGCGGCGCTTCTAGAATTAATGTAACCACAAAAGCATTAACGAAAACAGAAGTGCTCATTTCTAAACATGTTTACATTTCGAATAATTTTTCAAAAACAACTGCTTTTTTTCTTCATTTTAGATTAATTTCTGGAGTAATTTTAGAAAAACTACTTTTGTCAATAGTTTCAATTCCATTGTTTTTTATTAAAAAACTTCAAGTAAACAGATTGATCTTTAAGAACTATTTATGGTATTTAAAAAGCGTAATTTCAAACCATACATTTATTAGTCCGAGATCGGTCAATTTTAATAAAAATTCTAAATAATGAAGATTCTAGTTGTTCAACAAAAGATGATTGGTGATGTTTTGGTAAGTTCTATTTTATGTGAAAACTTAAGATTGGCTTATCCAAATGCGCAAATAGATTATTTGATTTACGATTCAACTAAAACCGTTATTGATGGCGCAACTTATATTGATAACTTAATTTTATTTACCGAAAAACATCGAAAAAGTAAGTGGGAATTATTTAAGTTTATCTTAAAAATTAGAAAGGAAAAATACGATGTTATAATCGATCCATATTCTAAATTAGAAAGTTGGTTATTGGTTTGTTTTTCTGGCGCTAAGAAGACTATTTCTTTCGAGAAAAAGGGAAGAAACTTTATTTATACTGATGTCGTACAACGACGAGATGACTACAATAGTAATTTAGGAACTATTATTGAACAACGTTTGGCTTTGTTGGAACCTTTGAAAATTGATAACAGAAAAGTTACTTTTCCAACCATTCATGTTAGTGATACTGAAAAAGAATTAGCCAATTCTATCTTTGAAAAACATAAGATTGATACTTCAAAAAAAACAGTAATGGTTAGCATTATTGGAAGCGATTTAGATAAAACGTATCCAAATCAGTACATGGCTCAAATTATTGATTACATTGCTGAAAACAGTTCGGTTAATATTCTTTTTAATTATATTCCGAAACAAATTGAACAAGCAAAAGCGATATATAATTTATGTAAACCTTCCACTCAAGAAAATATTTATTTTGATGTAATTGGTGGTTCAATACGTGAGTTTATTGCGATTATGGATAAGTGCGATATTATTGTGGGAAATGATGGCGGTGCAATTAATATGGCAAAAGCACTTCATAAACCTTCATTTGTTGTGTTTTCACCGTGGATTGATAAGAAAGGTTGGGCTTTAATTGAAGATGGAATCACGCATATTTCATTTCACTTAAGCGAATTTAAACCAGAATTATTTGCAAATAAAAATCCTAAAGAGATTAAAGCAGAAAATATATTTTTATACGAACAATTTGTTCCTGGACTTTTTTTAGATCAATTGAAAACGTTTTTGTCTAGACATATTGGCTAAGCCCATTTTCAATTTTAATAACCTTATTCCTAATATTGAATTCTCTAATTTTTGAGTTTTCTTGGAACTTTTCTTTACTGAAATAACTTCTAGCATGATCTAAATGCAAACAAATTGCGGAATATCTAATTTGCTTCGAACGAATGCCTAAATTAAACATTCTTTCACCAATTTCTCTATCCAAACCGCCATATTGAAGGTTTTCATTAAAACCATTCACAGCAATTAAATCTTCTTTGTAACATGAAGTATTATGTCCGTTAAAAGTTTTTTTAGTTGGAGTAACCCAATTCATAAAAAGAATAAACGGCTTAAAACGGATTAATTTGGTTAATTTGAAATTGGTTTTCACACCATTTTTGGCTAACCAAAACAAATCGAAACATTGTTTAGAAATAATATCTTTTTCTTCAATAGCTTGTGAAGTTTTCATGGGTAATTTAAAATAACCACCAGAAAGAAAGAATCCTTTTTCTTTATGTTTTAGATGTGTGGCAACAAAATCTTCTCTAGGAATACAATCGCCATCTGTAAATAAGATGTAATTAGAATTGGTTTGTAAAATGGCTTTATTCAGTATTTTACATTTTTGAAATCCATGGTCTTCTTGCCAAACATGAACTATCGGGTATTTAAATTTACTTGAAAATTCTGTGATAACTTGTTTTGTTTTTTCAGTAGAACCATCATCAGCAATAACAACTTCGAAATCAGTTTCCGTTTGGTTCAAATAGCCAAACAGCACTTTTTTTAGCCATTCTTCCGAATTATAAGTTGTAATAATTACTGATATTTTCATCTAGGTTTTAAAAAAGTGAAAATACTACTTTTTCCAAAACTTTAATTTCTTTTTCAGTCTTTTTTTTCTGAATATTTTAGCTTGAAATTCTTGCGTGAATTGCCACATGGTTTTAAAAACTAATTCCTCATTTGTACCAGAAATTTTTGCGTATTCATTACTCATAATTGCAACCATTTCTTGTTTTGGAGTAATTTTAGAAAGGTTTCTCATTCGAGTAGCAAAATCCATAGAAGTATGAAAATTCATTCGGTTTAAATCTACCAAATAAAAATTATACGAACCATTATGGTTGCTTTTTATTAAAGTATTTCCTGGTGTATGATCTTTAAATTCAATACCGTTTTGATGCATTTTATACGTGAAATGTACAAATTGACGCAAGATGTTTTCGCTATCTGGATAATTGGTTTCGACTAATTCTCGATAAGTTAAATCACAAAAAACATGTTCGCAAACATAATAGCTTTCTAATAAACCCAACAACGAGCTGTTTTCTTTAAAGGCAATTGGTTTTGGCGTGCCAATTTCTTTTTCTAATAAAATAGATGCATATTCAAAAGAACGCTTGGCTTTCGATTTTCGAAAATAACCGTAAATAATCTGATTTAGTAAAAAGGGCTTTTTAAACGACTTAATATTTAGTGTAAGCGTTTCGTTTACAGGGAATAATTTGATGGTATTTCTTTTTCCAGCTATAAATAATTCGCCAGAAGTAGTGAAGTTTTCAAGACTTTGGGTAATTTCTTTTTCAAGATTTTGATATGTTGGAAATATTTTTAGCATCTTTTTTGTTCAAAAATAAGGATTACCAATTAAATATTAAGAAATAGATGTTATTTTTACTGAAAATTTTTGCAATGAATGTATTTTTAGAATCGCATAATATCAATAATAAAGCGGGTGGCTTAGGAACTTTTAATTTTCAATTGATTAAAGCCTTAGCTTCCATGAACTTATCGGATTTAAAAATTACGTTGAATGCAAAGCGTCCAAATGATTTGAAAAATGTTTTTGGAAATGCATTTACTTACGCGAAATACACGAGTTTAGAACGTCATTTTTTATTCAGAAAAAAAGGAAGTTACGATGTTTGGCATAGTTTGAATCAAAACACGAAAGTGGAACCGTTTTTCAAACCTAAAAAATATATTTTAACGATTCATGATGTCAATTTTGTGGAAGAAATTTCATCGGACATGAATCATAAAGTCAACAAAAACTTCATCAAAAAGTTAAATAGAGCGGATGTTATAACTTATATTTCGGAATTCGCAAAAGCACAAACACATCAATATTTTAATGTGCCGAATGTTCCTGAAGTGATTATTTATAACGGAAATCCTTGTGAAGATATCATTGAGAACAATACTTTTGAACCAGACTTTAAAATTAATAAACCATTTTTTTACTCAATTGGCGATTTTATTCCAAGAAAAAACTTTATTTCTTTGGTGAAAATGATGGAACATATAGACGATTATGTTTTGATACTTTCTGGAAATAACGATAAAGAATATGGTCATGAAATCAAACAATATATTGCTGATAACAATTTGCAAGAAAAAGTACTATTAACAGGTAAAGTTTCTGATGATGCGAAACAATATTACATGCAAAATTGCACCGCTTTTTTGTTTCCATCAATTCGTGAAGGTTTTGGTTTACCGCCAATTGAAGCGATGATGTTTGACAAACCTGTGTTCTTATCTAAATTAACTTCATTACCAGAAATTGGTGGAAATGCAGCGTTTTATTGGGATAACTTCGAGCCTCAATACATGAAAGATTTTGTGTATAAATCGTTAGCTAATTTCAATGAAAATCCGAATGAATATTTAGAGAAAATTAGAGCTAGAGCTCGGTTTTTTACTTGGGAAAAAGCAGCAAAACAATATTTAGAATTGTATAAAAACTAATTTTATTTGAATAAAAACTTAAACCATTGGCCAAAGTTTTTCTTCATTAAAAACCAGTTACTAATTTTCATAGTCTTATCATTTTTGAAGTTTTGTAACACTTCATCCATCGAATTTCCTTGCATGAAATTTACGGTTTTCCAATCCATTGGATCTAAATAGAAAAAACCTTGAATGTCTTTGTAATTGGTTTCGTTTACACTATCCCATTTTTTCATAAAGCTTTCTTTGTCAATTTCGGCATTATGACCCCAATTGTCTAATTTCTGAATTAAATCTTCACGTTTTCTTGATAAACAATCATGTAAAGCAATAGAATTTACATAGATAGAACGACATTTTCCATGACGTCCAATTTTATATTTCGGTTGGTTTGTGGCAACCATAAATTTATCAAACTTGTCAACGTATAAAACGCCACCATTTACATTTTTGTATAAATTTATTTTAAAACAACAAATTTGAACATGTTCTTTGCTCGTTAGAAAATGATTGTTTTCTTTTAAATAATCAGTAAATTGTTTGAAATCAAAAAAATATTCATCAGAATCTAGCTGAATTAACCAATTGCCAATTCCCATTTTTTCTGCTAAAAGCTTTCTTTCTCTAATCTCACATTCCATTGTAGTTAGGTCTGACTGATAAAAATCGTCTTCATAAATCACAATTTTATTATCAGTATCAAACGCTTTTATCCATTCGAAAAAACTTTCTTCAATTTGAATATCTGAACCATTCCAAGTTTTTCTGTTTTTATCAACAGCCAAAAATATCTCATTAGATTCCTTATAAATTGGTGGAATCGCAAATTTCAATAATTCGTAATCGTATGATACTAAAAAGCCTACTTGTATTTTGTTCATTTTATAAGTTTTTACAAATATATAACTAAATTCAAACATAATAAATTATATATTTGTCCTCGTAATAATTTAATTTCATTATGAAAAAATTAACAGTAATTATGCCAGTTTATAATGGCGAAAAATATTTAGTTGAAGCTGTAGAAAGTGTTTTAAATCAGACGTTTACAGATTTTGACTTGTTAGTTTTGAATGATAACTCGTCTGATAGTACTTCTAAAATTTTAGAAAATTTTTGTAAGAAAGATGATAGAGTAATTGTTGTTACAAAAACGAGTAATGAAGGTCCAGCCAATTTAAGAAATGAAGGAATTGAAAAAGCAATTACGCCTTTAATTGCTTTGTTAGATGCAGATGATATTGCGTTACCGACTCGTTTTGAAAAGCAAATTCAAGTCTTAGAGTCTGATAATGAATTGGCTTTATGCGGAACTTGGTTTACTATTTTTGGTGATAAAAAGGAAAAAATTATCAAGCATGCGGTGGAACACGACGATTTAAAAGTGCAATTTTTACACAGTTGTGGTTTAGGAAATTCGACAGTTATGTTTAAGAAAAGTGCGATTAAAGACTTGCGTTTTGAACATGAATTTGTTCCTGCAGAAGATTATGGTTTATGGAGTGAATTTATTGCGAATTCGAAATTTTATAATATTCCAGAATCTTTAGTGCGATACAGGTGGCATCCTGGAAATATTAGTCAAACGAAAGAAGAAAATCTTCGAATTGCTGAAGTTGCTATCAAAAAAAGACAATTAACGCGTTTAGGAATTGACCAAAATTCTGAAAAAGCCATTTATTATGTCAATGCCGTTTGTTTGAAAAGAAAGCAATCTTTTGAAGATATTAAACAAACAATCACTGCTTCTAACGAATTGTTAGAGAAAAATAAATCCATTCAGTTTTATAACCAAAATGTACTTCAAAAGCATATTGGAAGAACCATTTTGAGAACGATTAGAAATGCCAAAAAAAATAATTTGAGCTATTTCAACTACGTTAAAAACGAATCAGGTTACTTTTCTAAAATTAAATTTTTAGATAAAACAGTATTATTTTTTAAATGTCTTTTTTAAAGAATACTGAATAATTCGTTTATAGTATTTAAATTTCACTGAAGCTTTTGCTGTTGGAAAGAATAATTTCAAAGCGGTTTCTTCATCATCAGTTAGCTTGTCATTTGTAGCATATTTAATTCGTAAGGCATCAAAAGCGGCGTGACGTAAAAGTGATTCAATATTTGTTTCAATATTTTTAGTTCGACTTTCAGGAATGGTATCAAACATTTCTTTTACATTCAAATAAGAAGAATAACGTTGGAAAAACAATGATTTCATAGAATACACACCACCAGTATGAATTCGGTAAACGGCCATTTTTTCGTTAATAAAAGCACCAAAACCTTTTCTCAACAAAATCATATACAACGAATTATCTTTAAAGTGTGTTAAGCTAGAAAGCAATTCAATATCCATTGCTTCTTTTTTGAAAACCGTTGTTAACGATAACGTACAATATGGATGAAATAAGTTATTAAAATCTATTCTGAAAATTTTATCAGCAATTTTAAAGTTGTTTTCTGTAAAATCAGTTCCGTTGAAATTTAAATAATCTGTCCAACAAACCACATATTCTGGGTTTTGTTCTAAAAAGTCCACTTGTTTTTGAAGTTTGTTTTCATCTGTCCAATAATCGTCACCTTCACAGATGGCAATATATTTTCCTTTAGCAGCTGGAAAAGTAAAATCACTCCAAATATTTATGTTTTTAGAATATTTATTTTCAGTTTGAAGTATTGATTTTATTTGATTTGGATATAAGTTCTCATACTTTTTAATGATTTCGCTCGTCCCATCAGTTGACGCATCATCGTGAATGATTATTTCAAAAGGAAAATTCGTTTTTTGTAATAAAAAACCTTTTATCGTTTCTTCTAAATATTTCTCTTGGTTGAAAGTATGACAAACGATACTTAATACGGGCTGAATGGCTGAACTCAAAATGCTAAATTGTTAGGTATTTACTGATTTTTACAAATATATAGTAATTTTAGAATTGTTTAGAACTAATGCATATTATTTAGTTATTTTTGTAAACAAGTTTCAATAATTTTAGATAAATAATGAGTACAATTTCTCCAGAAATATCAGTAATAATGCCTGCGTATAATGCAGAAAAATATATCGCAGAGTCAATTGAAAGTGTTTTAAATCAAACTTTTAAAGATTTTGAATTGCTTATTTTAGATGATGCTTCTTCGGATAAAACGAAAGAAATTGTATTATCTTACGCTCAAAAAGACAACCGAATTGTTTATGTGGAAAAACAAAGCAATCACGGACCAGCCACTTTAAGAAATGAAGGAATTAGTTTGGCTAAAGGAACTTTTATCGCCTTAAATGATGCAGATGATTTATCTGAAACTACACGTTTTGAAAAGCAAATTTCTGTATTTAAAAGCCAACCAAATGTAGCAGTTTGCGGAAGTTGGATTCTGAATTTTGGAGATAATATGGAATCGTATGTGTTTGAAGCGCCACAAAATCCTATTGAAATTAAACTGACATTTTTATCTTATGATTGCTTGGCAAATTCGTCAGCTATGTTTAGAAAAAGTTGTGTAGAGAATTTAGAATATCAAAAAGAATTTGTGCCTGCCGAAGATTATAAATTGTGGAGTGAAGTTATTGTGAATCACGATTTTTTTATCATTCAAGAAGCATTAGTGCATTACAGACAACACGAAAATAATATCAGTAAAACCAAAGCGGATAATTTAGCTATTTCTGATTTGAAGATAAAAACCGATTTATTTCTAAAGATATTTGCATTGCAAGATGGTGATTTCGATTATAAAAAATTGGTTCATTTATTTGATGTTTTAGGTTATAGAAAGAAATTAAGTAAATCGGAATTATTAGAGTTTTTCGAAATGACCAAAAAGATAATTGCCATCAATACGGAGAAAAATATTTTTCCTCAAGCGATGTTTCAAAAAACAATGGAAGAAGTATTGAACAAACCTTTTGTGTATTCTAAAACAACACAATTAGTTGTATTTGAATTAAAACAAAAATTCCCAAATGAATTCAAATTATTAAGTACGAAATCAATCTTTAAAAAACTGATTAAGTTCTAACGCGCATTTTGGTTGTAAATCGCGCTTAGTTTTTCTGTAAAAGTCGTAGAACCAAATTTTAATTTGATGTTTTGTGATATACTTTTACGATCAAATACGATTTCTTTATTGTAGATTTGAAGTATACTTTTCGCAATAGTTTCCGAATCTTTAATCGGACAAATGATTCCGTTTTCTGAATTAATAATTTCTAAAACACCACCAGAATTAGTACAAATTGCTGGAACTCCACAGGCAATTGCTTCTAAAACAGAAACGCCAAATGTTTCACAAATACTTGTAGATACAAAAACATTTGAAGCTTGTAATTCTTTTGCAATTTCATGTTTTGTGGCACTCTTTATGATATTTATTGTGATGTTTTTTAATGCTAATGTAGTTGTTAGATGTTTTACAATTGTTTCATTATCAGTTCCCCAACAATTAAATCCAATCCAAGTAAATTCTATTTTATTGGTGATTTTTGCATCAACAATTTTTAAAACTTCAAATAGTGTTTCATAATCTTTAATTGGAGTGTAAGCGCCAACAGTAACTATTTTAAAGACTTCAGGTTTTGAATTTTCAGAGCATGTAAAACAAGTTTCATCAAACGTATTGCCTAATTTATTAAAATCTGCAAAAATATCATTCGTTGCAAATTGTCTGATTAAGTCGTTACTAACCACTAATTTTTCAGAAGCATTTGCAATCACTTTTTGTAATAACTTGTCTTTTTTTCTTGGTAAACCTTTTAAATTAAGTTGGTTATGTTCCGTGAAAATATAAGGGATATTGAAGTTTTTATGCAATTTATATGACCAAAATCCAGCGTCAAATAACGATTGCGCATGACATAAATTGATGGGTTTGTTGATTTTTTTAAGGAAACTTTTTTGCGCTTTTTTTTCGATAGTTTTTTGAAAGAAAAATTTTCTAAAGAAATAAATTTCAGGATAATTTACTTCGAAAACTGGAATTTCATTCTCCGTAAAATGTGTGTTTGTTTTTATGGAAAAACTTGCTTTTTTTCTTTTACTAAACCCAAATCTGTAAGGTTTAAAACGCACTAAATGAACATCAAAATTGTCTTTTACCAATTCGGCTTGTTCTACAAAAAATGAACCAACTCCTTTTGGTATATCTAACCAAGAACAAATTATTGCAATATTTTTTTTCGACATTTAGTATAAATTATCAGACAATATTAGTAAATATTATTTTGATTTTCCCAAATAGTTTGATTTTAATAGTATTTTTGTAACTTAATGAATTCGTATGATTAATGTAACAAAAACATTTTTACCTTCAATTGAAGCATATCAATCGTATCTCAATAGAGCTTGGGAAAAAGTTTGGCTAACCAATAGAGGAGAATTAACTCTCGAATTGGAAAAAAAAATTAAGGAAGCTTACCAAATAAATAATATTATTATCACCAATAATGGTACAATTCCGTTGCAAATTGCACTAAAATTATTAGGCAATCAAGGCGAAATTATTACCACTCCATTTTCTTATGTAGCTACAACTTCAGCTATAATTTGGGAAAATTGTAAACCTGTTTTTGTAGACATTCATCCCGAATATTTATCTATTGACGAAACAAAAATAGAAGCAGCGATTACACCAAAAACAACGGCTATTTTAGCGACTCACGTTTTTGGAAATCCTTGTCATGTTGAGGCGATTGAAAAGATTGCAAAAAAGCATAATTTATCAGTAATTTATGATGCGGCGCATTGTTTTGGTGTGACATATAACAACAATTCTATTTTCAATTTTGGCGATGTAAGTACGTGTAGTTTTCACGCTACTAAAATTTTCCATACAGGTGAAGGTGGCGCGATGTTTTGCAACGACGAAAACTTATATCATAAATTATATTACAGTCATAATTTCGGTCATAATGGTCCTTTAGATTTTTATGGTTTAGGAATTAACGCTAAAATCTCTGAGCTACAATCGGCAATGGGTTTAGCAGTTTTTGATAATTTAGAGCACATTTTTAGTGAACGAAAAAAAGTAGTCGATTTCTATATGAAAAACTTAGATTTCACTGCACTTTCGACAATGAAAATTAGAGAAAATACCGAATGGAATTATAGCTATTTTCCAGTGATTTTTAATTCTGAAGAAGAGTTGTTGAAAGTACAACAGAAACTGAATCAAGCAGAAATATTTCCAAGAAGATATTTTTATCCTTCTTTAAACACAATCGATTTTGTAAAAGGTAAAACGATGCCGATTTCAGAATCTATTGCTTCAAGGATTTTATGTTTACCATTATATGTTGGTTTAACAGAAGAAGAATTGCAATTAATTGTAAATTTAATCAATTAAAATATGGTAATTGTTGGAGCTAGCGGACACGCCAAAGAAGTTTTTGATATTTTTTTAGATACAGAAAACTTGTATTTCTTTGATAATGTAACGGGTTTTGAAAATCCAGTTTTGTTTGATAAAAAAATTATTCAAAGTTTTGACGAACTTCTTCAAGTTGACGTGAAAAAAGAGTTTGTTTTAGGTTTAGGTGGCGTTTTACATCGCTTTAATTTATACCAAAGATTTACCGATTTAGGATTTGTTTCTCAATCAGTTATTGCTAAAAATGCGCAAGTAAGTTCATCAGCCAATTTAGGTGAAGGATTGAATATTATGGGTTTTGTATTTATTGGTCCGGATTCTAAAATTGGAAAAGGTTCCTTGATAAATGCACATGCTTCGGTTCATCATGATGTTGTGATTGGTGATTTTGTTGAAGTTTCTCCTGGTGCCAAAATATTAGGAAATTGTACAATTGGAACGTTTACAACAATCGGAACAAATGCTACCATTCTTCCAAAAGTAAAAATTGGAAAAAATGTAATCGTTGCGGCTGGTGCAGTTGTAACGAAAGATGTTCCAGATAATTGTATGGTTGCTGGAGTTCCGGCAGAAATTAAAAAAGAATTAAATCCAAAAGAAAATTAAAATGGACATCAATATTGAAGTACATAACGCATACGAAGTCATTAAAAATGGCGGAATTATTTTATATCCAACAGATACCGTTTGGGGAATTGGTTGCGATGCCTCGAATGAAGAAGCGGTTGCGAAAATTTACGCCTTAAAACAACGCGAAGAAACCAAGAGCATGATTTGCCTTATGAATGGCGAAAAAATGATGTATAACGTTTTTGCTAAAATCCCAGAAGTAGCTTGGGAAATTTTAGATAATTCGGAAAGACCAACGACATTGATTTTAGACAATCCTAAAAACGTGGCGAAAAACATTATTGCTGAAGATAACACATTAGGAATTAGATTGGTAAAAGAACCATTTTGCTTTAAATTAATGGAACGTATGAAACGACCATTGGTTTCTACATCAGCTAATATTTCAGGGAAACCTACACCTATGAATTTCAAAGAAATTTCTTCAGAAATTATAAAAGGAGTAGACTATGTTGTAAATTTGCACCGCGATAAAGTTTGTAAAAAACCATCGGCAATTATTAAATTAACATTGGATAGTCAGGTAAAAGTGATTAGAAGGTAAAATTTGTTTCAGGTTTCAAGTTTAAAGTTGTTTCCAATGTAACCTGAAACCTGAAACCTGAAACCTGAAACAAAAATTAATGAATTACAATCAACATTTAGAAAATAAAATATTCAAAATCATTTCTCAAGCTGCACAAGAACTTAACTTAGAATGTTATGTGATTGGCGGTTTTGTCCGTGATATTTTATTGGAAAGAAATCATAAAAAAGACATCGACATTGTTGCTGTTGGAAGCGGAATTGAATTAGCCTTAAAAGTTTCAGAATTATTACCAAATAAGCCAAAAGTTCAAGTTTTTAAAAACTATGGAACGGCAATGTTGCGTTATAAAGAGATGGATATTGAGTTTGTTGGTGCGAGAAAAGAATCGTATACTCACGATAGTAGAAATCCATTAGTAGAAGACGGAACGTTAAAAGACGATCAAGAACGCAGAGATTTCACTATTAATGCGATGGCTTTTTCATTGAATTCAGAAAGTTTTGGTGAATTGGTTGATCCATTTAATGGTGTTTCAGATTTAGAGAATAAAATCTTAAAAACGCCTTTAAATCCAGATATTACGTATTCCGACGATCCTTTACGAATGATGCGTGCGATACGTTTTGCCGCCCAATTAAATTTCGAAATTGAAAGCGAATCTTTAGCTTCAATTACTAAAAATAAAGACCGAATATCTATCATTTCTGGAGAAAGAATTGTAGATGAATTAAACAAAATTCTATCTTCAGATAAACCATCAATTGGATTTTTACATTTGTTTCAAACCGGTTTGTTAGATATTATTTTACCTGAATTAACGGCGTTGAATAATGTGGAAGAAGTGGAAGGTCATACGCATAAAAATAATTTTTATCATACGTTAGAAGTGGTCGATAATATTTGTCCGAACACGGATGATGTTTGGTTACGTTGGTCGGCATTGTTGCATGATATCGGAAAAGCACCAACCAAGAAATTCAATAAAAAACAAGGTTGGACGTTTCACGGACACGAGTTTTTAGGTGGAAAAATGGTAAAGAAAATCTTCGAAAGATTGCACATGCCATTAAACCAGAAAATGAAATTTGTTCAAAAAATGGTGATGATGAGTTCTCGACCAATTGTTTTGGCGGAAGATATTGTAA
This sequence comes from Bacteroidota bacterium, assembly GCA_040385445.1. Classification (GTDB taxonomy): domain Bacteria; phylum Bacteroidota; class Bacteroidia; order Flavobacteriales; family Flavobacteriaceae; genus Flavobacterium. The sequence goes on from JAZKHI010000024.1 coordinate 21,415, forward strand.
CTGATTCTGCTGTACGACGTTTGGTTTTTGATGCGGGTGAAGATGTGGAAAACTTAATGACATTATGCGAAGCAGATATCACTACAAAAAACAACAAGAAGTTTCAAAAATACCATAATAACTTTAAAATTGTTCGTCAGAAAATTGTTGAAGTAGAGGAGAAGGATCGAGTGCGCGTTTTTCAACCGCCAATTTCCGGTGAAGAAATTATGGAGATTTTCAACTTGAAACCTTGTAGAGAAATTGGTGTTTTGAAAGAAGCCGTGAAAGAAGCAATTCTTGAAGGTGAAATTCCGAATGAATACCAACCCGCTTTAGATTTCGTAATGAAAAGAGCAGCAAAGTTAGGTTTAAAGAAGATATAAGTTCACCGCAGATTCACAGATTTTTTTAATTTTTAGCCATATAAACAAAATACACGCCTAATAATGGAAGAATATTTATTTAAAAACGAAACATATAAAATAATTGGAGTTCTATTTGAAGTTCATAAAAATTTAGGAAAAGGTTTTGCCGAAATTGTATATAAAGATGCAAATGAGTATGAATTTCAACAATTGGGAATTTCGTACGAAAGGGAAAAAGAATACCAAGTAAATTATAAAGAAACTACTTTAAAACATAAGTTTTATGCTGATTTTGTTGTGTTTGGGAAAATAATTTTAGAAATAAAAACAGTTAGTATGTTTGACAATGCACATATTAGTCAATGTATGAATTATTTAAAAGTATCTGGAAACGAACTAGCATTATTAGTAAATTTTAATAAAGTTTCATTGGAACATAAAAGAATAGTTGTAACAAAAAAATAATCTGCGAATCTGCGGTAAATTCAAAATGAAAAAATATTTCCTACCAGCTGCAAAAACAGCTTTAGTTTTAGTGTATTTAGTAATATTAGCGGGTGCTTTAGTTCGTATGACTGGTTCTGGAATGGGTTGCCCTGATTGGCCAAAATGTTTCGGATATTATATTCCACCGACTGAACAAAAAGAATTAGAATTCACAGCTAATAAATCGTACGATAAAGGACAAGTTATTATTAAAGATGAAGGTTTATTGGTAGCGAAATCGGATTTTGTTTCGACTACTACTTTTTCAGCAAGTAATTGGGAACCTTACACCAAACACGATTATGCCATTTTTAATCCGGCTCATACTTGGATTGAATATATCAACAGATTGTTTGGCGCTTTAGCTGGAATAGCTTGTTTTGCCACGTTTGTTTTCGCTTTCGGATATTGGAAAGAAAATAAAAAAATAGTTGCGTATTCGTTTTTAGTTTGCATTTTAATGGGATTTCAAGCTTGGTTGGGAAAAACGGTTGTTGATTCTGTTTTAAATCCAGTAAAAATAACGACTCACATGTTGGTGGCATTTTTAATTGTGGCTTTACAATTGTATGTCATTTATGTGGTTTCGGCTAAAAATACTGTTAGAAAATTCGATAAGAAATTCAATATTACCGTTATTGTGGTTTTACTACTAACTGTTGTTCAGGTTGTTTTAGGAACGTATGTTCGTGAGTTTGTTGATACAATTGAGAAAACGGGAGCACCAAGAGAATTTTGGTTATTGAAACCAGAAATGAGTTTCTATTTTCACCGAAGTCTTTCTATTGTAGTGTTTTTAGCGAATTTGTATTTATTACTGAGAAACAAAAATCTGCAATTAGGATTCGAAAAAGTAAACTGGGTTTTACGAATTATTTTATTAGAAATACTGACTGGAGTGGTAATGGTTTATACTGATTTTCCTTTTGGAAGTCAGACTTTACACTTGGTTTTAGCCACTTTCTTATTTAGCGTTCAGTTTTATTTGTTGTTGGAAAGTAGAACAAAATCTAATAATTAAGCAAATTACAATCAATAAATTCACCATTTTTAAAAGTTAGAATCCAAATTTTACTGAATTCTGTTTCGGCTAATTGTTCGTATTTATTGCTTTTTATTAAGGTGTTTACCAATGCTGGAATCGTATTCGAATGTCCGGCAACTATCATTGTTTTTCCTTTGTTTTTTAATAAATTTTCCGAAAACAATTTATCTGAAGGATTATAATTGGTAATTTTTATGTTTCTATTTTTTGAAACTACTCCTAAAGTTTGTTCCGTTCTTTTATATGGAGTAGCATATAAAGAATCGATTTTTACATCAGCCAAAAGCGTATTTAATTTCTCAGCTCTTACAATTCCTTCGCTAGATAATGGTGGATTTTTTGTTCCATCATCTGCTTTTTCGGCATGTCTAACTAAAATTATTTTTGTGATAGTTGCATCTTCAGTTGGAGTATTATTTTGAGAATAACCTGTAAATACGAAACTTAAAAGGATTAAAAGAGCTTGAATGTTTTTCTTCATTTTGGAGATTTTAAAAAAAATCCGGTATCTAAATTTTTAAATACCGGATTCAAATATAAATAATTATTTCTTTACTTTAATCGTGCAACCAATAGCTTTTGTTACTGAAACTGTTGGTTGTTGTCCTTTTTCTAAATCAGCAATTGCATTTTCTAGGTATTTTTCTTTTACAGCTGAAGCATCATCCACATTGTCATCAATTGCACCAATATATTTTACAATTAAATTTTTGTCTAATAAAAATACATGTGGAGTTTTAGTAGCTCCATATTGTGGATATATTTTTTGCCCTTCATCAAATAAATATGGGAAAGTAAATCCTTTTTCTTTAGCTCTAACTTTCATTAAATCATAGCTATCATCTGGAGCTGCTGCTGGATCATTTGGATTAATCGCTAATAAAACATACCCTTTTGATTTGTATTTTTTTGCTAATTCGATTACTCTATCTTCATATTTTACTGCAAACGGACAATGATTGCAAGTGAAAACTACAATAAATCCTTTTGCGTCTTTATAATCAGACATACTATACATTTTTCCATCTACAGATTTTAGTTTAAAATCGGCAGCCTTGTCACCTGGTTGGTAACCTGAAGTGTTGGTAAAACTCATTAGAATTACCGTTAGTAATGTTAAAATTCCAAATTTCTTCATAGTGTATTTATTTAGTTAATGATTGATTTACAAATGTGTTTAGTTCTTCATAGTTTGAGAATTCTTGTTCTGCAAATGTTTTTTTGTCTTGATTAATTATCCAGGTTGCTGGAATGGAACCTGACCAATTTTTATCTACTTTCGGAAGCCAACTGTTATAATCTTTATCTGCTAAATAAATAGAAGTAGAGCCTATTTTCTTTCTTTTTAAAAATGGAATTAATTTACTTTCCACTTGTTTTTCGAAGTCTAGACTCACTAAAATCACTTTTACATTTGAGTTTTCTTGATTTAATTTTTCAAAATGTGGTAATTCTTTTACACAAGGCGCGCACCAAGTAGCCCAAAAATTGATAACCAATGGTTTCGAATTATTTGCCTTGATATAGGTGTTTAATTCATCATAGGTTTTAAATGTAATTAAGTCTTGAGCTTTCACATTGTTGTAAAATGAACAAGTAAATAAGAAAATAAATAATATACGTGTTTTCATAAAGATTTTTATTATAACTACGAATTTAGCAACTTACTTTATATTTTAGTAGTTGATTAACATAAAATTATAATATAAAAGCTTTAAAAATTGGCTATATTTGTAGTCTGACTATATTGTCGCATTTTCGTGATTACCCTTTTTAATGTCTAAACTCGCAGCGAAAGATAAATTTTTAGATTTATCAGATTATGGAAGACCATTTGGTAAGTTTTTAGCAAGTCTTTTAAAAAACACCCGTTTTACACCGATTCACGTTACTTTATTATTTGGAATTTCAGGTTTAATTGCCATTGTATGTATTTTAAATGGGAATTACTTTTGGGCAGGATTTTTTATCGTTTTAAAGTCTGGAATTGATGCAGCTGACGGAGAATTAGCTCGATTGAAAAACACCCCTTCTTATTCTGGAAGATATTTAGATAGTGTTTTCGATATTATTTTAAATTTTCTAATTTTTATGACCATTTGCTTTGTTTCTGAAAGTACCATTTGGTGTTCGATTCTTGCATTTATTGGTATCCAATTACAAGGAACTTTGTATAATTATTACTATGTTGTTTTAAGAAATAAATTAGTTGGCGGCGACACAACAAGCAAAGTTTTCGAATACAAAACTCCGAAAGCCTTGCCAGGCGAAAGTCAGAAGTTAGTAAATATTTTGTTTAAAATTTATACGATTGTGTATGGTGTTTTCGATAGAGTTATTCACTTTTTAGATAAAGACGCCTACAAAGCAAAATCGTTTCCAAATTGGTTCATGACAGTAGTTTCTGTTTACGGATTAGGTTTTCAGTTACTAATAATCGCCGTAATGTTACCATTGGGTTATTTGCAATTTATTGTGCCTTTTTTTATTTTATTTACGATTCCAATTTTGTTTTTAATCGCAATTAGAAAATATTTTTTAAGCAATAATTAAACCATAATTTGTCATTTTGACGGAGGAAGAATCTCTTTGTTTCATTTAGATTCTTCGTGCCTCAAAATGACAAATGAAATTTTTAATATTCTTTCTTTTAACCAATCCACGTTTTAAAATCGGAAACTTTTTCTCGGGCAACAATTACTTCATCCTCTTTATATGTTGGCAAAATGATTTTTAATCTCGAATTCGAATACATTTGAATCTCTTTAACTGAATGCAACGGAATAATGAATTTTCGACTAATTCTGAAAAATTGATTCGGATCTAATTCTCTTTCAATAACTTCTAACGAGTTGTCAATTAGATAGTTTCTATTGTCCAAAGTATGAATGTAAGTGCCTTTATTTTCGCTATAAATACATTCAATTTCATCAATTGTAATGACCTTTAATTGCGTGCCAATTTTCACCGAAAAGCGTTTTTTGTATTCTTTTTCAGCTGGATTGACTAACATACGTTTTATCGCTTCGAAATCTAAAGAAATATTCTGAGAAGAAGTTCTGGTTTTAAATTTATTAACCGCAATTTCTAAATCGTCTTCGTCAATGGGTTTTAATAAATAATCGATACTATTCAGTTTGAAAGCACGCAACGCATATTCATCATAAGCCGTGGTGAAAATTACCGCACTTTTAATGTCAATCGCTTCAAAAATTTCAAACGACAAACCATCAGATAATTGAATATCTAAGAAAATTAAATCGGGATGCGAATTGTTTTGAAACCAAGCAATCGATTCTTCTACTGAATGAAGCATATGATTGACTTCTAATCCCATTTTTTCCACTTTGCGTTGCAACAATCGTGCAGCTGGTTTTTCGTCTTCTATGATTAATATATTCATTTTTTAAATTTCTAGTTGTTGCCTTCGAGTGCCTCAGGCAACGGGTTTTGTATAAATGGTAACTGAGGCTCTCGAAGTTTTATTCCCACTTATTTTGTTTTTCTTTTTCCATCAATTCTTTGATTTTGCGCTCTTCCCATTTTTCACCCATTATCCAACTTGGCATGAAAACAGATAATCCATGCGAAAGTAAACCAATTCCCCAAAAGAAAGCCGTTAGAAAATTTCTAAACTGAAAATAGCTTTCTCCTTCGTCTAAATCTCTAATATTAAGAAAAACAATCATAATATTAACCAATAAATAAACGGCAGCGTGTGAATAGAATCCTTTAATTTTTTTGACTCTTTTTAAGGCTTCTTGGTATTTTATTTCTTCTTGAGTTGTCATAATTTTATATTTTAAGTTATGTTTTTTGAACACAGATTGAACAGATTTTATTAATTATTATAATTTCTTAAATCAGTGTTTTTTAATTTTTTTGACTATGTTATTTTACTTTAATTTTGAACTTGAACTTGAACTTGAACTTGAACTTGAACTTGCTTTTTTTTACTCAAATTTACTGTCTTGATTTTTCTCTTTGTCCATCATTTTTTTTACTTTTCGATCTTCCCAATCTTTACCGAAAAACGGAATAAAATTAAATGTTTTCAAACCATGAAAGACTAATCCAATTCCCCAGAAAAAAGGCGTTTTGAAAGCATCTAATAAAGTATCATCTGGACCAATGTTTTGAGTTTTCTTTATCACAATATACGTGTTCACTAAAATGAAAACAATTAAATGAATATAGAAACTTTTGATTCTTTGTACTTGTTTCTGTGCTTCCTGATATTTTAATTCTTCTTCAGTTGTCATAATTTTATATTTTATATTATTCAAATTTATTGTTTTGCTTTTTTTCTTCATCCATTAATTCTTTAATCTTTCTTTCTTCCCAATCTTGACCGAAAAATGGAACGATTTTAAAGACTCCAAAGGCATGAAATAACAATCCAACTCCCCAACCTAACATGGGCCAATAAAACCATAAATGTTCTGGTGTGTATTTCAAATTGATAAACGTTAAAAAGGAAATGACTAAAACGTATGAAACTAAATTGGCATAAAACCCTTTAATTTCTTTGACTCTTTTTTTAGCTTTTTGATATCTTTCGTATTCTTGATTTGTATTTTCCATGATTATTTCCAATTTTTGTTGTCGTTATCTTTATTCAAAATTTCTCTGATTTTCTTTTCTTCCCAAGCTTTTCCATAGCCGAAAGTTTCCATTGCATGCATGGTTAAACCAAATCCCCAACCTAACATTGGAAACCAAAACCATTGAAAGTTTGATGTTCTTAAATTTATGAAAACTAGTAAAGGAATCACACAGCAATATGAAATTAGATTTCCATAAAACCCTTTCAATTTTTCTACACGCTCTTTTGCTCTTACATAAGACATGTTTTCTGATTCTATAGCTTTTGTATCCATTGATATTATTTGTTTAGTAAGAATTGGTAACTTGACTTTAAAAATGGTTTCCGATTCTTGTATGATTACGTTTCGTTTGGTTAAAATGGCATAACGACTCACAATATTTTGTAATCCAACGCCTTTTCTATCTTGTAAAACTTCTTTTATTTGTTTGTTGTTTTCAATAATTAGTTCGTTTTCTTCAATGTAAATTTTAATATGAAGTGGTTTTTTCTCACTCACAATATTGTGTTTGATACAATTTTCTAACAACAATTGTAAAGAAAGCGGAACTACTTTTGCTTCGTCATTTTCAAATTCTGGTAATTCGAAAGTGATACTATTTTCAAAACGCATTTTTAATAAATTCATATACGTTTTGGCAAACTTCAATTCTTCTTCAACCGAAACCAATTCTTTATCTTTTTGTTCTAAAACGTAACGATAGACTTTTGATAATGAGGTAGTGAACTTCTGAGCGGCTTCGGGATTTTCCTCAATTAACGAACTCAAAACATTTAAACTATTGAATAAAAAATGCGGGTCAATTTGATTTTTCAAACTTTCAAACTGAGCGGAAGCTGATCCTGCAATTATTTTTTGCTCTTTTACTTTGTTTTCGTTGTAGGCTTTGTAAAAATAAAAGGTATGAAAAGCCAATGTAACAACGAACGTTAAAATAATTGAAACCAGATAATTTGCTAAGGTTTCTGTGCTCCAAAATTCTGCAAATGAATGTTGTTCTATAATAACATCTTCAAAAACGCGAAGTAAAAAAATTACTAAAATCGAAATGAAAAAAGAAGATGTAAAACCGATGATAACTCTTTTAAGCGTAAATCTTTCCGCTTGAAATACTTTATCTAAATATATAAATATTGAAGCATTAGCAAAGTATAACGAAAGTCCGTACAACATCGAATATCCAAAATTCATTAATAAATCTGTATCAAAACTGATTGTGTTTCCAGTTATCAATCGCATCAATAACATTACAATAAATATTGATATTGAGATTGTTAAGGCTCTCGGAATTTCGTTTATTAATTTATTGATCATCTCTTTTTATTTTCAAAATTGATACAAAGCGTTTCGTAACTGTTTATTATTTACAGCTTTCTACTTCTTGTTTAGCTCTTTCTAATCCCCAAGTTGGGTGAAAAGGTGTTTCTGGCTTAAAATTAGCAAATAAATTGATAGATGCTTTTATTTTTTCACACATTGGTGCAGTATCTCCACCAAAATATTGTGCACCACCTTTTTCAAAATCAGCTTTATTGAAGACTACTCTTGGATTTTCAGGTGCAATTTTTTCTGCTTTTCCGTATAAAAATAATACATCTTGATATAATTTTTGCCCGTTTGTCATTGGGTCATATACAATCCAAGCGGTATGAATCATAGCTTGCATTACCAATACTTCTGCATTGTTTGGTTCTAAAGCATTAATTTCATCTTGTGCTTTTTGAGCGGCTTCTATTAATGTTTTCATTTTTGTTTTGTCTTTTTCTCCAAATGCTTGAAACGTGTTAATTGCTGCGATGTAATATTTTGGCAACCAGTTTGTTTTTTCTACCGATGCAATTCTTTCAAATTGAGCAACTGCTTCTGTGTTTTTTCCTTCGCCCCATAATTTTAAAGCGTTTCCCATTCCTTTTTCAAATTGTGTTTGAGCTGATGCTACAAAACTTACCAATACGAATGCTACTGTTGTAATTAATTTTACCATGATTTTTAAATATTAAATTGTTAGTTTATTTTTAATTGTTGTTTTTTGATGAAGCAAAGTTGCACCAGAAAGTTCAGCTATAAAATTTAAAACTACCGAACTGTAATTTTTTATGGATGAATTGTAAATTGTGCGGGAAGAAGGAAGTTGTTAGCTGCAAGATTTTACGAATTTTCTATATTTAATAATTGATATAGACATAAAATAGAATTCATATTTCTGCCACGAATGCACGAATTTTCTTTTGAAATGATTCGATTTAATTCGAATTTTCGTCAAAGACGAACAAATTAATAATTGGTTTTTTAATTTGTGAATTCGTGGCGATTATTTTTTACAATTTCTTATTTTTACTATTGAAAAACAACAACTTATGCAAACACCTTACTACGCCGTAATATTCACATCTACACGAACTAATTTAGACGATAATTATGCTGAAATGGCTATAAAAATGGAAACCTTAGCCAAGCAACAACCTGGATTTTTAGGTGTAGAATCGGCACGAAATGAAATTGGAATAACGGTTTCGTATTGGGAAAGCTTAGAAGCGATTGCGAATTGGAAACAAAATTTAGACCATCTAGACGCTCAATTTTTAGGCAGACAAAAATGGTATGAAAATTATATGGTTAGAATTGCGAAAGTAGAGAAGGAGTATAGTTTTGAGAAGTAATAATTGAATATAACCACAATAGTTAGCGCGGATTTGCGTGGTAACGGTAAAAATTTGACTAATCTTGCCCATCTATTGTAATATTTAATAGCTCACTTTCAATTCCCAATCCGAGTAAAAAGTCGATTTTTGAATCGTCTCCAGAAACAATTATTAGTTTATATTTATTTTTTTTACTTGAAATTTCTACATCTTCAATGGTATTGATTCTAACGGTTATTGCAAGTGTTTCGTTTAATGATACATTAATGAACCAATTTTCTTCTATTGTTCCTTCTATCACTTGACCAATAATATAAAATTCATTTCTGCGTCTAATTGCAAAACTATCTATTACTTCAAATTGTCCTTGTCTTGTTTTTGTATTCATTCTTGATTTTTTAAATTTTAAAAATGTCAAAAGTCGTGAGAATTTGCTCAACTGGGTTGTTTTTTTACAGTAATATTCGAAAATTAAAATATAAATCTTTATAGTTCATAAAATCTTCATACGCTAATCCTATAGAAAGTCTACTTATTAGAAATCTAGATTTAAAATAAAATGATTTAAATATTTCAGCTTTGTAATTAAATTGGTTATCAAAAATTGAAGTAGTTAAAATAGTGCTAATATTTGATTTTGAAAAATATTTGTATCCGTATAAATGGTTCCCGAATTTTTCATATTTACCTGAGATATAGTCTAATCCAATTCCAATACCAATATTTTTTTTGAGGTAGAAACCGTACTTAATTTGATAATTTTGAAACTTATTTATGTCTTCATCAATATTGAGTTTTCTATCTTGATAGTTAAAAGATAAAAAATCATAAATATTTGGTTTTTTATAAAATATATTCCATTTTGAAGTTTGGAAATTCAAGTGATGGAATCCGTCATTGTCAAAATTGTATTGTAATGCTGTTCCTAAATTCACTTTTACTTTACCGATATATGAAGCATTATAAGAAGAATAAAATCCTAAAGGCATTTTAGTAGCTCCACTATAACCGAATTCGGTCGAGTTTGAAGTATAACACATATTCACCATGCCTCCTGAATTATAACATCCTCTCTTTGGTAAACTATTTTTAAATGATGAGTATATTTTCTGTAAATTTAATAAGCTATCAATTTTATAAACAAGATTTTCTACAACTTGAGCTTCAGGTATTGAATCTTGAGAAGAAGGTGTCCAATAATTTTTGAACCAATAATTGTATTTGTCAGTATGCTCAATAATATACGTTGTTCCATCTGCTCCATGTTGCCAATTTTTAATATACTTATCTGAAGGCAATTCTAAGATTTCAGAGTTATGTACAATGTTGTAAATTTCTTCTGCTTGTTTTGATGACAAGATTATTTTATTAGATAATGTTTCGACTTTATTTCTATTAGCTTTTTTATAATGATAAATGTAATTTGTTATTATTCCTTTATATTCTGAACTATCTTTTGAAATTTCAATTACTTGTCCATGATTACTAAATCTGAAATTGAATTCATTAGAAGATTTTTCAAAATCCTTTAATTCTAAAGTTTTTAGCAATTCTATATTTCTCTTATACCAAAAAATAGTATCTCCTTTTATCTGTTTCGTTTGTGAAAACGCAGTCAGAAATGACAATAAAAGTAGAACTGTAATTATTTGTAATTTATTCATGAATTTACAGTTAATGTTCTACTAGTTTGGTGAAATTTGTGACCATTCATTATATAAAATTTCAAACATCTTTGTTGATACTGTTGGTTTGCTATCTTGATCAAAACTATTTGCTATAGAATTTGAAATTACATCTAGTATTTCTTCTAATTCTTTTTCTGAAATGTCTATTCTAAAATAACTAGTTGTTAAGTCATCTTTACGATTATGTAATTCTGGTTTTTCGATTTCGTTATTAGTTAGAATATAATCAAGTTTTTCCACAAGATGATGTTTTTCTTCTTGCTCTACTTGAACAACTGTTGAAAGTATTGAAATGAAATCTAATGTGTTTTTCATTATGTAATAATTAGTATATTTTGAATTTTAGATACTTCTTCAAATATATAAATTTATCCCATAAAAAAAGACTGCTTTCGCAGTCTTCCTTATTTTTAGATGTTATTCAACTTTTTCAGTTTGTCTTTCCAAAGTTGTAATTCTTCTTTATATTTTTCAATATTTTTTTGTACTTCTTTCACAAATGGATTGTTACCTTTTGAGTTATTAAAGAATCCAATATTGTTTTCTAATTGGTTGATTTCGTGTTTCAATTCGTCAATTTTTCTTCTCATGAAAATTTGCTCGTTCACAATCGCTCTTTGGTCGTTTCCTTCCGAAAGTTGGTCTAAACGGTTGCTAAATTTCATCATTTCAGAATCTTTTTTAGATAAACTTAGTTTTTCAAACAAAGCATCTAAAATCTTATTGAATTTTCCTTCTATATGACGACGATTTTGCGGCACTTTACCAAATTCTTTCCAAGTGGCAATATGAGCTTTAATCGCATCTAAATCTGTTTTGTGGTCGCCCACTAATTCAAACGCACGAACGGTTTCTAAATATTCTTTTTTCTTTTCAAATGCTTCAACTTCAACACCAATTTCTTCTTTTCTAGATTCGTGTAATCTGTCGAAATACGCATTACAAGTTTTTTTGAACGTTTCCCAAATTTCATCCGATTGTTTTCTTGGAACATGTCCAATTTTTTTCCACTCGTCCTGAATTTGCTTCATAATTGGAGTAGTAGCTTCGAAATCTTCCGTATCTACATTCGCTTTTGCTTTTTCAATTAAAGCTAACTTCAATTCTAAATTATGATGTTGTTCGTTTTTAATGTCTTTGTAAAATGCATTTTTAGTCGCGTTAAAATTACGAACAGCCGCTTTGAAATTTGTCCAAGTTTCTTCTGTAACTTCAGCTGGTACACGACCTGCTTTAAAGAACGCTTCGCGTAAAGCTTCTAACTTTACAATCTGATTTTGCCATTCTCCGTGATTGTTCACTTTTTCAGCACTTAAAGCGTTGATTTGAGCAATAATTTCGGTTTTGTGAGCTAAATGTTCTTGTTCTTTTTCTTTAAACTGAGAAGATAACGCTTCACGTTTGTCATGTAATAACTTCGTGATTTCGCTAAATTCGTGCCAAATTTTCTCTCTGTTTTCCTTGTCAACTGGTCCGATTTCTTCTTTCCAAACGCGGTGTAACAATTGTAATTCTCTGAAAGATTTAGTAACATCTGGTTGATCTACTAAAAGTTTTGCTTTAGCAATAATTTCTAACTTTTGGTCTAAATTATTTTTAAAATCAGCATCTCTAATTTCTCTATCTAAATGTACAATTTCGTAAAAACGATCCACATGAAAATGGAAATTATTCCACACTAAATTGTATTTGTCTTTCGGAATGGCACCAGTGTTTTTCCAACGCTCTCTAATTTCGTTGAATTTTTTGAACATATCTGAAATATTAGAATCAGTGCTAGCAATTAATGCTTTTAATTCTTCTATTAAATTTGTTCTTTCAGTCAAATTATTTTTTAACTGATTTTCTATATTTTTAAAATTTGCTGCTTTTTTATTACGATACGTATCTAATAAATGATCAAATTTTACTTTTAAAGGCGAGTGATATTCAAATTCAGTTGTAGCTTCATTTTCCGCATAAAAAGCCTTACGTTTTTCCTCAATCATATGATGATAGTGGTTTAAGAACGCTTTTTTTACATCTTCAATTTGATTTTTGTAGAAAAGTGCTTTTTCATGACCCACAAGTGTAGTCAATTCATCCACTAATTCTTCTAAAGAAAGACTATCGTAATCTTTAGCTACTATTTCTAAATCAGCGTGAATAGAACCATCTTCACTAGCTTCCGCCAAATGATTGTCTATTTCATCTTGTGCAGTAACAGGTGCGTTTACTTCTAAATCTTGTGAAACAGCTTCGTTTTCAGTTACTTCAGTTTCCTGAGTTTCAATTTCATTTTCTACTTCAACAATTGAATTGTTTTCAGTTGATGCTGTTTGCTCTTGTCCATCTGCTTGTTGCAGGTTATCATTCAATTCTTCTAACATGTTATAATGCTTAAGTTTAGGGTTCGAAGATACCAAAACACGAGTAAAATTCAAAGAAATTATCTCAATTTATGATTAAATGTTACTTATTCCAGATTAACCACGCTTTTTCGGCTTGAAAAATTAACATTTCGTGACCATTTTTAGTGACAGCACCTGCTTTTCTGGCTTTTTTTAGAAAAGCCGTTTCTTCAGGGTTATACACTAAGTCGAAAGCGATGTGTTTTGGTGTAAATAATGAGTAATCTAGTTTTGGTAATTCAGAAACATTTGGAAAAGTTCCGAGTGGGGTAGTATTTATTACGATTTGATATTCGTTAAAAATATCAGCATTAATTTCTTTGTATCCAATTTCATATTCAGAAGGATCTCGGGATACAAAATCAAATTCAATATTTAATTTTTTCAAAGCATAAGCCACAGCTTTGCTTGCACCACCAGTTCCTAAAATTAAAGCTCTTTTATGATGTTTTTTTAAGATAGGTTCTAGGGCTTTTTTAAAGCCATAGTAATCTGTATTGTAGCCTTTTAATTTTTTGTTTTTCGATACAGAAATACAATTTACGGCACCAATTTTTTTAGCGTTTTTAGAAACTTTATCTAAAAATGGCATGATGGTTTCTTTGTAAGGAATAGTAACATTTAAGCCCACTAAACCTTTTGTGTTTTCAACTATACTGCTTAATTCATTTATGTTTTGAATGTCAAAATTTTCGTATTCACAATTGTGAAAATGATTGTGCAGGAATTTTTCTGTAAAGTATTTTTTTGAAAAAGAATAACTTATGTTTTTACCAATAAGCCCAAACTTTCGTTGTTTCTTAAGTGATTTCTTTTTCATTTTTGTTATGCTTTACTGAATTTCGATTTGAAAATTTTAATAAAAATAGGCAAAATCGAGATGAAAACAATACCTAAAACTAATTTTTCAAAATTATTTTTTACGATATCAAATTGTCCTAAGAAAAACCCTAAAAGAGTAATTCCGCCAACCCAAAGAACTGCGCCAAGAATACAATTGATGATGTAAATTCTGTATTTCATACTTCCAGCACCAGCTACAAAAGGAGCAATAGTTCTAACGATGGGTACGAAACGCGCCATGATAACCGCTTTTCCCCCATTTTTTTCGAAAAAATCTTCTGTTTTTTCAATATATTCTCTTTTTAAGAATAAGATTTTCTTTTTCTCTTTGATGAGTTCGCCAAATTTATGACCGACAAAATAGTTTAAATTGTCACCTAAAAGTGCTGCGAAAATTAATAGTGGGATAATGATAACCAAACTCAATTTTCCTGTTGTAGCGGCAATAACACCAATCGCAAAAAGCATAGAATCGCCTGGTAGAAGTGGCATAATTACGAAGCCCGTTTCTACAAAGACAACTAGAAATAAAATGACGTAAATTAAAGTATTGTATTGTTCAATTAATTGATTAATTACGGTTAATGGGTCTTTTAAAAAGTGTAATAAGAAGTCGATAAATTCCATTGATTAGGCTTAGATATTATGGTTTTGAATAATGTTTTGTACGGTTTCGCATTCCCAAACATGTGGAAATAAATCTTTTAAAATGTAATTTTTATGAAAATCGGTTAATAAAGCTAAACTTAAAGCTTCAATTGCATTAAACTCTTCGTCAATGTTGTAAAATAAACCAACCATTCTGTATTGAATTTCTGATTCATTTGGATATAATTCTTTCGCTTGATTTAAGATTTCCATTGCTGCAGAAACTTCTCCTAAAACATATAAAACATCACTCCAGCAAAGGAAATTATCCAATTCAATATCACCGTTTTCAAATGCTTTTCTGTAACCTTCTTCGGCTTCTTCAAAGAAATTTAAATACTGATTGATATTCGCATATCTTCTCCAATATAATGAGTTTTCACCGTCAATTCCAATCGCTTTATTGATGTAATATAACGATTTTTGATAGTTTTTTTGTTTGATGTAAAAATCGGTAATCGCTAACCAAGCTTTGTCTAATAACGGATCTTCATGAACAGTTTTTAAATAAAAGTTTAAGGCTTGTTCATTGTTTCCAAGTTTCTCATAACATTTTCCAATTCGTAAAAAGGCAAATGAAGTTGGATCGTCTAATTCGATGGTAATGTTATAGCAATCAATTGCTTCTTGGTAACGTTTTAGTTTTTCTAACGATTTCGCTTTTTCTAAAAATGCACCTAAAAAACCTTCGTCAATTAAACACGCATAATCGAAAGCCCAAACTGCTTTTTCGTAATTTTTTATAGCATAAAATTGTCGGCCTAATTGGTGCCAAGCCACTTCGCTATATGGGTTTTTGTCAATAAAGTTTTCTAAATATAAGATTGCTTCATCATTCTGATCTAAGAAATCGAAACAATATACCACGTTATATAAAGCAGAATAATCTTCATCATCTTTTTCTAAACATAAAATGAAGTTTTCTTTGGCTAATTCTAAGTTATCCATGAACAAATATTCCATTCCAATCATGGAATGAATATCTGCTTCGTCATCTGTATAGCGAAGTGCTTCGAATAAATGTTCAATGGCTTTTTCG
This sequence comes from Bacteroidota bacterium, assembly GCA_040385445.1. Lineage (GTDB taxonomy): Bacteria > Bacteroidota > Bacteroidia > Flavobacteriales > Flavobacteriaceae > Flavobacterium. Next base: position 37,150 of record JAZKHI010000024.1, read on the forward strand.
TGCTGGTCTCGTTTTGAGCAAATATTAGCACGTTGAATGAAGACTTCTTCGTTAGTTGGTTCTAATAAAGCAATTTCATTCAGGATTTTTTCGGCTTGTTCAATTTTGTCGTCGTAAATTAATATTTCAACATGAACCAATTTTAAGCCTGTAGATTTCGGATGCTGTTCTAAACCTAATCTTAGCGCTCTTTTGGCTAAATTGATGCGTCCGGTATCCATATAATGCAAAACAATGTCTTCGAATTCTTCTGAATCAAAGAAAAAGACCTTGTTGGTTTTTAACATCGATTCAAATTTAGAAAGCGATAAATTGTTTTCTTCCTCTTCTTCATCATGACTCATATTCATAGCAACAATTTTTTAGTAGCCTTAAAATAGACATAAATTACAGTAATAAAATTACGTATTTAATTGCTTGCAATTTTCTTGCCAAGTGTATGTTTTGAACAATTTAATTAACAAAATTCAAGCTCAATTTCAAGTTCAAGAGCAAGTTTATTGTCAAGTTTTAAAATACAAATTTTATAGATTTTAAAAGTTATTTCAATCTGATTTGTAGTAAGTTACGAAAAATAAGTGAATTTCTATAGATTTAAAGCCTGAACTTCATCCATAACTTCTAATAATAGCTTACAACCTTCTTCAATTTCTTGATTCGAAATGGTAAGTGGTGGTGTAATTCGGATCGCGTTTCCTTCAAATAATAACCAGAATAAAATTAAGCCACGTTTGTGACATCGTAAAATAACTTCATTGGTAATATTCGGACTTTTTGTCATGGCTGCTAACATTAAGCCTTTTCCGCGAACTTCAGTAATTAAAGAATGAACCAATAATTTTCTGAATAGTTTTTCTTTTTCTAGCGTTTCCGCCATTAAATTGGTTTCGGTTACTTCTTGTAATGTTGCCAAACAAGCGGCTGCAATCACAGGATGCCCGCCAAATGTAGTAATATGTCCTAATTTCGGATTGTCGTATAATAAATCCATGTGTGCTTCAGAAGCTACGAAAGCGCCAACCGGCATTCCGCCGCCCATTCCTTTTCCGATGACTAAAATATCAGGAATACAATCGTAATTTTCAAATCCGAATAATTTTCCTGTACGACCAAATCCGGGTTGAATTTCGTCTATAATTAACATCGTACCAACTTCAGTACAACGCGCGCGAACTTTCTTTAAAAAATCGTTTTGTGGTTGAATAAATCCAGCACCACCTTGAATCGATTCTAGAATAATTCCAGCAGTTTTTGTGGTGATTTTTTGAATATCTTCTTCGTTATTAAACGTTATGAAATCTACATCAGGAATCAAAGGTCTGAACACTTGTTTGCGTTCTTCAAAACCCATCACACTCAAACTTCCCATCGTATTTCCATGATACGCATTATGACAAGAAATAAGTTGACTTCTTCCAGTCACTCTTCGGGCTAATTTTAATGCGCCTTCAGTTGCTTCTGTTCCAGAATTTACCAAATATGTTTTTTTTAACGGATGCGGAAGATGTTGTGCTAATAATTTACAATATTCGGTTGCTGGATGTTGGGCATATTCGCCATAAACCATCACGTGAGAATATTTGTCTAATTGGTCTTTTATAGCATTATTTACACGCTCATTTTGATGTCCTAAAGTACAAGCAGAAACGCCAGCCACAAAATCTAAATATTTATTTCCAGATGTGTCGTAAATATAAGAACCTTTAGCATGAGAAATTTCCATAGCTAATGGGTGAGGAGAGGTTTGTGCTTGATATTTAAAGAAATCGTTTAACATGTTAAGTTTAGAAGTTTATGGGTTTAAAAGTTTAAAAGGGTTTGCGTGTAAAAAATGATAAAGCTACTTTTTTACTTTAGTTTTTTTACTTGTTTCTTTTGCCTTTTTACTTTGCTCATTTTTAGTATAATCCGTAGTTTCTTTCAACACGTCCATAGGTTTTTTTTCTTCTTTGTCTTTC